>JANMCI010000147.1:0-5189 GCA_031361245.1 Rhodobacterales bacterium | reverse complement strand
GGACTATTGCGCCGACATCCTGCGGGTGGCCAAGGTGCTGGGCGCGCGGCGTCTGGTGCTGTGCGGCCTGTCCTATGGGTCATGGATTGCAACCTCATTCGCCATGCGGCATCCGCTGATCGTCGCGGGCTTGGTCCTGTCGGGTGGCTGCACCGGCATGTCCGAGGCCGGAGAACAGGAGCGCACAGCGTTCCGGCAAGCCCGCGAGGTGCCGCTGAACGCAGGGCAGAGTCCGGCCGACTTTGCCCCGGCGGTCGTCAGTGTTCTGGCCGGTCCCTCGATCACCCCCGAAGCAAGGGCAGAGCTGCTCGCGACCATGGCCGCCGTTCCGGCCGCAACCTACCGCGATGCGCTGAGCTGTTTCACCAACCCGCGGGAACGCTTTGACTTCGCGCGTCTCGACATGCCGGTTCTGCTGATGACTGGCGCGCAGGACCGGCTGGCCCCGCCGCACGAAATCGCCGCAGTGGCGCTGCGGATCCGCGATCAGGCCGAAATGCCCGACGTCCAGTTCGAGGTGATCGCGGGTGCGGGCCATGTCTGCAACGTCGAGGCGCCGGACGCTTTCAACAGCCACCTCGTCGCGTTCCTGCAAAGACTGCCGCAATGACCGGGGTGCCGCGCCGCCAGTTCAACCGCAAGGCCAAGGAGCGCCGGATTCTGGACGCCGCCCTGAGCGTCTTTGCCGCCACCGGCTATTCCGGCGCGTCGATGGACGCCATCGCCGCCGAAGCCCTGGTGTCCAAGCCCACGCTTTACCAATACTTCGGCTCCAAGGAGCAGCTGTTCGCGGCGATGATGCTGGACAAGCGCGATGAGATGCTGGGGGTCTTTGACAATCCCTCGCCCAGCCTGGTGCGGGACCTTGTCGACTTTGCGTGGCATTACGCGCAAACCGTCATGCGGCCCGATCTGCTGTCGCTGGCCCGGCTGATCATTGGCGAGGCGCAGCGATTTCCCCAGATCGGGCGCGCCTATCAGGCGTCGGGACCAGACCACATGCTGGCGGGGATCATGGACTATCTGACGCGCCGCCGCAGCGAAGGTGCGCTGGACTTTGCCGACGCGGAACTGGCGGCGCAGGACCTGTGGGGGCTGATCCTGTCGGCGCCGCGGACGCAGGCGCTGTATATTCCAGATGCAATTCCTGACCGCGCGGCCCTTGCCCGTTATATCAACAATGGACTCCGCGTGTTTCTGAAGGCCTATTCTGCGGCACCGGAGGCCGACCTTGCCGAACTTGCCGCGCTGACCAAGGGTGACCCATGAGACTGGAAGACTATATCGCCGATCCTGCCAGCCGCTTTGCCACCGTGGCGATGTGCGACACCAACGGGCTTTTGCGGGGGCAGATGGTGTCGGTCAGCAGCCTGAAGGGCATCGTCAAGGCCGGGATGGGCATGGCCCCGGCGCAACTGGCGCTGGACCCGACCGACGTGATGCTGACCATTCCGGGGGTAAACGACGACACCGGCGACTTTCACGACGACCCGCTGCAGCTGGACCCTGCGACAACGCGCCGGCTGCCGTGGTCAAAGCCCGGGCACGACCTGCTGGTGCTGTCGAACTTCACCGGCGCATCGGCGCAGCTGTGTCCCCGCGCGATCCTGAAATCGGTGCTGGACCGGGCCGCCGCCGCCGATCTGTCGCCAAAATACGGGATGGAGCTGGAATATACCCTGTTCGACGAGACGCCGGAAAGCGCGCGGGCCAAGGGCTACCGTGGCCTGAAGACCGCGACGATGCACGCCAGTCACGACCTGATCCTGTATCAGGCCGTCCAGACCGAGTGGTACGAGGCGCTGGCCGCGATCTGCGAGCCCTTGAAGATCGATCTGGCAAAGATGCATGAAGAGATCGGCGCCGGGTTCATGGAATGCTGCATTGGCGCGGGTGAGGGGCTGGAACCTGCCGACCAGATGGTGTTGCTCAAGAACTTTCTGCGGGCGCTGGCGTTGCGGCAGGGGCGGTCCGTGACCTTCATGCCGCGGTGGAACGAGGCGGCGGACAGCCAGTCGATCCATCTGCACATCAGCATGAAGGACAAATCGGGACGGCCGGTCTTTCACGATCCGGGCCAGAAGCATGGGATCAGCGAGACGTTCCGGCATTTCCTTGGCGGGTTGCAGACCTATATCGGTGACATGACCTTGATCTTTCAGCCGACGGTCAATTCCTATCGCCGCTTTGCGCCGGGCACGTTTGCGCCGCCGGGCCTGACATGGGGGTATGAGAACCGCACCACCTGTTTCCGCGTCGTGGGCCATGACGCAGGTTCGTTGCGGGCCGAGAACCGCCTGCCGGGCGCGGACACCAACCCCTATCTGACCACCGCCGCCACGGTGGCGGCAGGCATGGCCGGGATCCTGGAACGGATCGAGCCTGACGCGGAAACCGTCGGTTCGGGCTATGCGCAGGCACCGGCCCGCGACTTTGCCCGGTCGATGCCCGAAGCGATCGCGCGGTTTGCGGGATCGGCTTTTGCCAAGGACTGGCTCGGGCCGCGCTTTGTCGAAGCCTTTGCGGCGACGCGACAGGGCCAGCATGATGAGTTTCGCCGCAAGGTGCCGGATGTCGAACTGGCGCGCTTCTTTGATCTGGGGTGACCGATGACCGATCTGCGAACGCATTTCATCGAGGGGATGAGCCGGGCCTCGACCTTTGTGGCGGTGGCCACGACGGATGGCGAGGCGGGCCGCTTTGGGGTGACGATCTCGTCGCTGACCTCGGTGTCGGCGGATGGCGATCACCCCTCGCTGCTGGCCTGCATCCACCACCGCTCTCCCACCGCGACGGCAATCCTGAAGAACCGCGCCTTTTGCGCCAACCTTCTGGCAGAAGATCAGCAGGCGGTGTCGGACATCTTTGCCGGCAAGGGCGGCGGGGAGCCTGCCGAACGATTTGACCGTGTCGTCTGGGAGGCCGGGCCGCTGGGCCAGCCCAATCTGGCGGGGGCCACGGCGGTCTTTGAGTGCCGCCTTGCCACGGCGCTGTTGTGGGAAACCCATCATATCATCGTCGGGCGGGTTCTGTCGGTCAGGCTGTCGGACAACCCGGCCGCCTTGCTTTACGGGCAGCGTGCCTATCGTCGCGCTGTACATTTTCCGCCAGATAGTTAAGCTGTTAAGTACTCCGTGAACGCGCGAACGCAGCAGCGGACCAATGCGGGGAGCGGGCATCAAGACCGGCCCCCGGGAACCAGCAAGGAGTGGACAATGACTGAAAGCACAATCTCAGGGGCCAATCAGCTCCGCCGAAACTCGTTGGGGCTGATCGCCGTCACCTTCATGGTGATCTCGGCGGCCGCCCCGCTGACCGGAGTGGCCGGTGCCATGCCGCTGGCGTTTCTTTTGGGAAATGGCACGGGCATTCCGCTGACATTCATCCTGCTGACTCTGGTGATGCTGGCATTTGCGGCCGGATATGTCGCGATGAGCCGCCATGTCACCAACGCGGGTGCCTTTTATGCCTATGCGGCGCAGGGGCTGGGCGGTCATGCCGGAGGGGCGGTCGCGATGACGGCGCTGGTCGCCTATAACGCGATGCAGTTCGGTCTGGTCGGCCTTTTGGGCGGCATCGCCGCGTCGGTATTCGCTCCGATGGGGATTGATCTGGCGTGGTGGGTCTGGAGCCTGATCGCCATCGCGCTGGTCGGCTTTCTGGGCTACCGGCAGGTCGATCTGTCGGCCAAGGTTCTGATCGTGCTGGTGGCGCTGGAGTATCTTGTCGTCTTCGTCGTCGATTTCGCCATCATCGGGGCGGGCGGGGCCGAGGGGCTGGCGGTCAACATCTTTGATCTGTCGGCGTTCTCGTCAGGATCGCTGACGGCGGCGCTGCTGTTCTGCCTTGGCTCGTTCATCGGGATCGAGGCGACCACGATCTATGGCGAAGAGGCGCGCGACCCGGCCAAGACCATTCCGCGGGCGACCTATCTGGCGGTGCTGCTGATCGGGCTGTTCTTTGTGTTCACCACCTGGCTGATGATTGCCGGGACGGGGGCGGCCAGCCTGGTGCCCACGCTGGGCGGGCTGGAAGATCCGACGGCCTATTTCTTCATCCTGTCCGAGCAATATGCCGGCGCCAATGTGGCGATGATCGCGGGCGTCCTGCTGGTGTCCAGCCTGTTTGCGGCGCTGTCGGCGTTCCACAACTACATCGCCCGCTA
The DNA here is from genome assembly GCA_031361245.1 of Rhodobacterales bacterium. Classification (GTDB taxonomy): domain Bacteria; phylum Pseudomonadota; class Alphaproteobacteria; order Rhodobacterales; family Rhodobacteraceae; genus Stagnihabitans. Next base: position 1,024 of record JANMCI010000147.1, on the reverse strand, counting down.
TTCCTATGTGGCCGGGCGGGAGGGGCTGTTGCCGGCGGTGTTCGGGCGGACCCATGACGCCCATCAGAGCCCGCATATCGGGTCGGTCGTGCAGACCATCGGGGCGCTGATCGTGCTGGCCATCTTTGCCGGACTGGGGCTGGACCCGATCCTGCACATGTTCACCTGGATCAGCCAGATCGGCACCCTGGGCGTGCTGGGGATGATGGCGGTGACCTCGCTGTCGGTCATCGCCTATTTCCGGAGGTCGGCAGCAGAGGTGTCGCCGCTTTCCAGCCTGATCCTGCCGGCGATCTCGGGTGTGATCATGGCGGCGCTGTTCGTCTATATCTACCTGAACTTCGGCGACCTGACCGGCACCACCGGCGGGGCGCTGGGGTGGATCCTGCCGGCCCTGATCCCGGCCGGGGCGATCATCGGCTGGTTGATGGCGGCGCGGCTGAAATCGGCCGACCCGGCGGCCTTTGCCCGCATGGGGGAAAACCAGCGCTGACGCAAAAGCCGTACGAAAAGGGCCCCCGGTCAGGCCGGGGACCCTGTCATGTCAAAGATGTCGCTTTTGACGACATCGTGTTTTATCAATTAAAAACAAAGTCTTACAGGTTTTCATTAACCAGGTGGAAAGGGTGTTGCGAAGCGGTCGCAAGGGGAGTCGGGGTGTACCCCGACCTACGTGTCAGGCCGGGTTGCGGGCAAGAAAGGCCGCTTTTCTGGCGCGCTCGGCGGCAAGCTCGGCCTCGTCCCAATAGCCGATCAGGAGGCCCGAATTCAGGTTCAGGTCATAGGCGAGGAAGGCCGCGTCACTGGCGGTGATCGCCGTGTCCGGGACGGTGGTCTGGGTGCGGGTCGTGCGGCTCCACCGGGCCAGTGCCTCATAAAGGCGGGCGCGGGTGGCGGTGTGGGCGGGATCGCGGCCGAGATCGGTGAACTCCTGCGGATCGCTGGCAAGGTCGAAAAGCATCGGCGCAAAGCCGTCGGCGTGGAGGAATTTGAACCGACCGTCGAACACCATGTAAAGCCGGGC
>JANMCI010000122.1:0-1961 GCA_031361245.1 Rhodobacterales bacterium | reverse complement strand
GGTGAAGGCGCGCAGGTGGTCGGTGGTGATGACCTGAACGCCGTCGCCATGGACCAGTTGGGCCGCATCGTCGCCCGCCCCCGCGATCACGTCGGCGCGGATCGGCCGGGGCAGGTGGCCCAGCGCCGTGGTCAGCGTCGCTGGGCCGACCTTGGCACCGCAGCCGCCGCACAGGGGTTGGTCCGATAGCGCGGTGCGCAGGGCGGGAATGATCGGGCCGGGCGGGGTCGGCTGCGCCATCGCGGGATACTCGGCAAACATGGCCACGAACTTGCGGTCGATCCGGTCTTTCCAGTGCCACAACCACGGCCCGGCCAAACTCAGCCCCCATTTGTCGGCCAGTGCCGATTTGCCGCCGAGCGAGATGAGCTTGAGATAATCTTTCTGCGGTCGGAAAGGCCGCAGGGCACTGGCGGTCAGTCGGGCGCGCAGGTTGTCAAGCAACACCGGAGCGGCGCGGACAGCGAACACGCCGGCCTTGGGGCGCGGGCTGCCGGTCATTTCGGCGCAATCGCCGGCGGCGAAGATCAGGGGGTCGGAGGTTTGCAGGCAGGCGTCGATCTTGACGAAGCCGTCCGCCAGCGCCAACCCGGTCGCTTGCAGCCAGCCATGCGGGCGCGCGCCAGGGCGGGTCCGCGTTACGGCGCGGGAACGGGCCGCCCCGCCGGCCCGCGTGCGGGTGGCTGCCGACATGGCGACGGGACTGGCGCTCCGGCGCACGCCGACGCCAAGTGCCGCTGCTGCGGCAAGCAGGCGGTCGCGCCCCCTTGGGGTCAGGGCGGGCAGGGCGGTCGCGGCAGCTTCCAGAACCGTCACCTGCGGGTCGCGGCCTGCGGACCGCAGGCGCTGGGCGGAGGCCATGGCCAGCTCCAGCCCGCCCACGCCACCGCCAACGACGACCAGCTGCGGCCGGGCCGGGGCATTGGCCACGAAGGCCTGCCAGCGGGTGGCATAGGGGCCAAGGGGCTTGGCCGAGACGCTGTGCGCGGCAAAGCCCGGCAGGTCGGGCAGGTCGGAAGTGATGCCGATGTCGAGCGAGGCGAGGTCATAGGCCACGGGCGGTCGCCCTGCGAGATGGATCAGTTGCCGGGCGCGGTCGATCCCGGTGGCGTGGTCCAGGATAAGCCGCGCCCCGGCAAAGCGGGCCAGACGCACGAGGTCGATCATCATCTCGGACCGGGTGTAGTGGCCTGCGACATGACCGGGCAACATGCCGGTATAGGGGGCGACCGGGCCGGGATTGATCAGGGTCAGCCGCACGCCGGGCAGCGGGTTCATCGCCCACCCCCGCAGGACCAGCGCATGGGCATGGCCGCCGCCGATCAGGACGAGGTCGGTAACCTGTGGGAAGCCAGCGTCTTGCATGGCAGGCCTTTAGCCGAGCCCGCGCGCTTTTCCAAGGGTGAGGGGGAGGGGGGCGTTGCAAGGCGCTGGTCGCTGGGTCAGACTGCGGCGATGAGCCAGAGCCCGCGCATCACGGTTACCCAGAGCCAGAGACTGCAGCTGAACCTTGGTCTGCATGCGGCCATTCGTCTGCTGCGCGCCGATGCGGCGGGCCTGACCCGCTATCTGGAAGAGGCGGCGGCCGAGAACCCTGCGTTGCAGTTGAACCCCCCACCGCTGCCCGCCCCGGCCGAATGGCTGCCGCGCTGGAGCCGGGCCTTTGGTGCTGCCGGTGCAGAAGGGGGGGGCGGGGAACAGACGGCAGCCGGGCCGAGCCTGATGGCCCATGTGCTGGCGGCCATTGACCGGATGATCACGCCAGCCCGGGACCGCGACATTGCCCGGGCGCTGGCCGAGGCGCTGGAGCCTACAGGGTGGCTGGGCCAGCCGGTTGCTGCCATCGCGGCACGCCTGCATGTCAAGCCGCGCGAGGTGGTGGCGGTGGTGCGGCGCTTGCTAGGGATCGATCCGCCGGGCCTTTTTGCCAGCGATCTTGCCGATTGCCTTTAGCTGCAGAC
>JANMCI010000414.1:0-10144 GCA_031361245.1 Rhodobacterales bacterium | reverse complement strand
CGTGCCATCGCACGGTCCCGGATGTCCATAGATAGGGGTTTTGTCATGGAAGCTGGCCTCCAGACCCAGCTTCCATGTTGAATCAGAAATTACCACCAGTGGGAATCCCCAGATTCACCCAATGGTCATCCCGCTCTAGGCTCGCAAACGCCAACTGGGGCACTTCTCAGTCGGGCGTCAGGATTTCCGTTCCGACCCCGTTCACCCCGGCGACCGTCGAGGTGCCGTTCTCCCGCTCGAGGTGCTTCCCCCGGTCTTCCAGACGATCTCGCAGGTAAACGCGCTGGTCGCCGTGATCAGCGCTTCGCCCTCATAGATCGAGCCATCCAGATTGGTGCCCTTCGCCTGATAATGCCCCGCCAGATCCTGCGCTGCAGCGGCAGAGCCCGCGAGTGCCAACGCCGCCCAAACCAATACCCGCATCGTATTCTCCCATTGCCGATGCCGCAGGCAAAACCCGCCAGAGGCATCGGGGAATGGCGTGCGTGGCTACGATCTCAGACCGGCGCCTTGGCAAATCGCAGATAGGGCAACTTGATGTCCAACGCGCCGAACCGCTCGGTCGCCTGGTCGTTGTTCAGGGCCAGTGCCACGATCACATCCTGCCCCGGCTGCCAGTTGGCCGGGGTCGCCAGCGGCACTCCGTCCGTCAGCCGCACGGCATCCAACGCGCGCAGGATCTCGGCAAAGTTGCGACCCACCGACATCGGATAGGTCATCGTCAGCTTCACCTTCTTGTCCGGACCCACGATATAGACAGTTCGCACCGTCGCACTGTGGGCGGGCGTGCGCCCCTCGGTCGGCAGATAGAATTCGGCCGGCAACATGTCATAGGCCTTTGCGACCGCCAGCGAAGTGTCGTCGATGATCGGGAAATCGGCGGGGGCACCGCCAAAGGCCTCAATGTCGCGTTTCCACTTCTCGTGATCCTGAACCGAGTCAACAGATACGCCGATCACCTTGGTGCCGCGCTTGGCGAATTCCTTGGATAGTTGCGCCACGGCGCCGAATTCGGTCGTGCAGACCGGAGTAAAGTCGCGCGGGTGGCTAAAGATGATCCCGTAATTGTTGCCCAGCCATTCGTGGAAATGAATCTCTCCAGCGGTCGAATTGGCGGTGAAATCGGGGGCAATATCGTTGATGCGGATAGACATGAGTCGCTCTCTCCTTGGCTCCGTTGCCTTGGAACATAGGGGCTTTGGAACGCGGTTTCACCCACCTGCAGTACCTTCCCGCAAAGGAAGACCATCGTTCTGCCGCAGCCCGCCAACTTGGGCGATCTTCCTGCCCTGCGCGATGCCCCGGCTTTCCGGTTTTTCCCGCTGCCACTTCAGCGGGCCGACCGTCCAGCCTTGACCTGACTTCCCGCCGCCGCTTAGAAGGTCACCCATGTTGCCCGTCACAGCCATCTCGGTCGCATTCAACAGCGCGGCCATCCTGCCGGGTCTGGTCGCCAGCCTGCCCGCCAATTTGCCATTGATCGTTGTCGACAATGGCCCGGATGACGGGATGCGCGACTGGGCCGCGGTTCAAGGCGTAGAGGTCGTGCAAAGCGCCACCAATCTGGGCTTCGGCAGCGGCTGCAACCTTGGTGCGGCACGGGCAGACCGCGACTTTGTGCTGTTTATCAACCCTGACGCCCGCCTGAACCCCGACACGCTGAACCAGTTGCTGGCCGCTGCCGCCCGCCATCCGGAGGCCTCGGCCTTCGGCCCGGTCATGCTGGATGACACCGGCCGCGCGCGGTACAAGCGCAACTCCTACCTTTTGCCCCATGCCACCAAACCCCCGCGCAACCCCGGCCCCGATGACCGCAACGTCGGCGTTCTGTCCGGCGCCGTCCTGATGGTCCGCCGTGCCGCGTTTCAGTCGGTCGGTGGCTTTGACCCCAGCATCTTTTTGTATTTCGAAGATGATGACCTCGCCCTTCGTCTGTCCCGGACCTGCGGCCCGTTGATCCTAGTGCCTTCGGCGCGGGCGCAGCACGCCAGCGGACACAGTTCCACCCCGTCCGCCTGGCTTGCGCGGTTCAAAGGCTATCATTGGGCGCGCTCTCGCATCTATGTCGGCCGCAAACACGGGCTGCGCCTGCCATGGCTTTCGGGAATGTGGGACGCAGTGTCTCATCTGGTGTCACCCAAGTCGTGGACCGACCCCACGCATCGCCACGAAGCGACCGGCCGGATCGCCGGGGCCCTTTCCATCTTGCGCCCTTAGAGGCTAGAACGGGTCCCAGCGCCCTGCCCCGGAATGGACCCTGAATGTTCAAATACTCCCGCCTGAAGTACTTTCGCCGTCGGCTGTTTCTGGACATCCGCGACACGCTGTTCGGGGCGAACTACCAGATGGACGGCGTGAACTTCACCATGCCGCGCGGCAGCCACCCGTCTCCCCGCCGCGCCGTTTTGCGCGGCGACTATGAAATCAACGAACGTCAACTGATCGCGGCCCACCTGCCGCCCGATCTGCCCGCCATCGAACTGGGCGGGTCCTATGGCATCGTCAGTCATGCCGTCCGCAAGAAACTCGCCCCCACCTCGACCCTTGTCGTGGTCGAGGCCAATCCAGCCCTGATCCCGGTCTGCATAGCCAATGTGAACCTTGGCGGCAGCCCCTCCCGGACCCATGTCGTGCAGGCCGCTCTGGCCTATGGTCAGGCGCAGGTCCGCTTTCGCGTGACGCAAAACCTGCACACCTCGCATCTCGTGTTTGACGGCAGCACCGGCCCCGATATCGTTGACGTGGCCTCAGTGACACTGCAGTCGCTGCGCGCCGCCCATGGCATCACCGGCCCGTTCAGCCTGATCTGCGACATCGAAGGGGCGGAGTTGTTCTTGCTGCGCAATGATCAGACCGCTCTGGCTGATTGCGTCCTGATCATCATGGAAACCCATCCGGCCGCCTATGCCCAGATGGGCGGCTCGCTGGACGAGGTGACCGCGCATCTTGCAGAGCTTGGCTTTGCCACCTTTGACCGCCATGGTGATGTCATTGCGGCACGGCGCCGCGATGGACGACACCCCACGCCACCGGCTACGCAAGCGGCAACTCCAGTGAATACGGGCCACCAGTGACCAACAGTTTTCCCGCCTTTGCCCGCAACGTGACCACTGCCCCAAACGGCGCACCGGTTTACACCTTCTGCACCCTGGTTTCGCGTCCGGCACTTTATGCCCAGATGCTGCAATCGTTCAACTCAGCCGGTTTCACTCCCGACGATTGCGAGTTTCTTTACACCGACAACACCACCACCAACTCCGGCGACGGTTATCGCGGGCTGAACCGCATGATTGCTCAGGCGACCGGCCGCTATATCATCCTGTGTCATCAGGACCTCCTGGCGATCGACCCGCGCGACCAGCTTGACGCCTGCCTGGCAGAACTGGACAGCACGGCGCCGGATTGGGGAGTTGTTGGCAACGCAGGCTACGGTGCGGACGGCAAGAAACGCCAGCGGCTGACCGATCGACACAGCTATGATGCCAAGATCGGCACGCTTCCGGGTCAAGTTGTCAGTCTTGACGAGAACTTCCTGCTGGTCCGCCGCAGTGCACTTCTGGGTTTGTCACATGACCTGGCGGGCTTTCATCTCTACGGCACTGATCTGGTCACCCAGGCAGCCCTGCGCGGTCACAGCGCCTGGGTCGTCGATTTCCATCTGGAGCATCTGGGAACAGGTGCCGTCGATGCCAGCTTTGCCGACTGCCTGTCAGGCTTTGGCGCCAAATACCGCCGCGCCCTGCGCCCGCGCGCAGTCAACACCATGGTGAGCCGGGTCGGCATCGGCCGCATCGACCCGGAATCATGGTTTCGCGCCTACAAACTGCGCCGGGCAGTTGCGGGACAGAAACCTTTCGATGGGGTCCGTCGGGTGCGGCAATGGCTCAAGGCCATCCCGCATGACCTGTACGAACGCCGCAACGGCCCGCGTTACACGATCGACGGCACAACCTTTACCATCCCCGCCCGCTCCCCCCTCGTCGCCCGCAAGGCGCTGCGGTCGGGCATTTACGAACTGCCAGAACGTCGCATGATCGTCAAATGGCTGCCGCGCGACCTGCCCGTGATCGAGCTTGGCGGCTCGGACGGCATTGTCAGCCACGCCATCCGCCGCCACATCGCCTCCACCTGCACTCTGACCATCGTCGAGGCGAACCCCCTGATGGTGCCGGTTTGCCGCGCCAATGTGGCCCTTGCCGGTGCAGCCGAAGCGACAAACGTGATCGAGGCCGCGCTTGCTTACGGCGCCGAAACTGTCCGCTTCACGGCAATGGAGTCCATCCACACGTCGCATCTGGCCACCGAAGGCGAAACGGTCAGCGCGGGCCGCATCATCGAGGTTCCCGCCACCAGTCTGGCCAAACTGGTGGCAGAGGCCGGGATCACCGGCGCGTTCAGTCTGGTCTGTGACGTCGAGGGCGCCGAGTTTGACTTGTTGCTGCACGACGCCGCCACCCTTGCCCGGTGTGCCATGATCGTGATGGAGATTCACCCCGACAGCTTCATCGACCGTGGCGCCTCCGTCTCCGCCTTCCTGCAAATGCTGTCATTGGCCGGTTTTGCCATTCTGGATCACGACGCCCAAGTCATCGTGGCCCGCCGGCAATAGCGGCCGATCTGCCGCCGCCTCAGCGCTTTATTCCATGCTCCGTCCATGTCTTGCCGCTCTCCCGTGCAGCTGCAATCATCTCGCGATTGCGGCGCTGAACCGCAGGGTCGACATAGCCGCGCGGGTGGTCTAGGTGGTAAAGCGGCGCCGAATAGCGCAGCGTCACTCCCCTGATCCCGGCGTTGCCCAGCCGGATGCCAAACTCCTTGTCCTCACCGCCATAGGCCATCGTCTCGTCAAAACCGTTCACCTTCAGGATGTTGTCGCGAAACGTCCCGGCATTGCCCCCCGCCCAACTGCGCCGGATCGGCGACACAAGGTCCAGCATATGCCCCACCGCCGCCGACGGTCCCATCGCCTTCAACCAGTCCGACAGACCCGCCGCCCGCCACCCCGGCAACCTCCCCCCGTCCCAGACCACACGCCCCGCCGCCAGCAAGCCCTGCGTAAGCCCAGCCGCCAGCCGGATCACGCTGCCCGTCGCAAACTGGTCCCGCCGCGCCCGTTGGACATGGCGCTGCACAAAGCCCGGATGCATCAGGCAATCGTCGTCAATAAACACCATGTAATCCGCCGTCGCGCTGCGCACGGCCTCATTCAGGATCCGCGTCTTGCGAAAGCCCAGATCCTCGTGCCAGACATGCCGCAGAGGCAGGCCCGGGAATTCCGCCAACACCGCCCGCGTGCGCGCATCCGAACCGTCATCCGCCACGCAGACCTGATCCGGCATCACGACCTGCTGGCTCACCGCCGACAGCGCCAGCCGCAGATAATCGGGTTTCTGATAGGTCGCGATGACCAGCTCAACCCGCATCGCCGACCCGCGCCAGAAACTCCACCGCCGCGCGGTCCTCGACCTCGCCCGCCTCGATATTCTCCACCTTGCGCATCACGCGGCGCAAATGGTCAGCGTCCGGCGTCGTCAGGTTCGGGCCGCGGGCGATCTTTGCCCGCAACTCGGCGTCCGACCGCGTGTAATAATGGTTTAATTGGATGCGGTCTGTCGAGTAGAACCCCCGCCCCTCGCGCCCCTTTGCGGTGAACCGTTCACCTCTGTCGTTGCAGGTGTCGCCCGAGCCGTCCGTCTCGACCGTATGAACCTTGATCGCCGTCACATGGCACGGATCCACGATCATCTTGAAGTTCCGCAGCCCTCTGCCATCACTCATCGGGTCCGGATTGCGGCGCGTGTAATTCGCCACGACGCCGCCCTCCGGGGCGGTCAAATGCCCCGATCGTCCAAACATGTGCCACGGCAGGCTGATATTGCGACACCCTTCCAGCCCCGCCAGCACCTCGTCCAGCCCCGTCCCTTTGGGCACCAGAAACTCGTCGGCATCCAGATAGGTCATCCAGCGATAGGCCCCGCCGAAATTCCGCGTTGCATGAGCATAAGCCAGCACCTGATTGTGAATCTCCAGCCCGCCGCCCCGGAGCTTCTGGTTCCACGGCAGGACCGTCAGCCGATCCCCCAGAAAAGCAAGCGCCGCGATCGTCCCGTCCGTGCAGCCGTTGTCATAGACGAAAAAATGCCGCACCCCTGCCAACAGATGAAATCGCGCCCATTCTGCGATATGCGCCGCCTCGTTCCGTACGATCAGCACAAGCGCCACGCCCGCGCGCCCCGGTGCCGCAGCAGGCGGATCGATCTCAATTCTGGTGATGCTTTGGCCGCGTTTCAGGAATCCGAACATGGTCCGCCTATAGCAGCCCCAACGGCTCCCGAAAACCCACCCGTAATTTGATCAAATATTGTTTCGCCTCTTGCCACCCCGGCCCCCCGGTGCAAATCTGCGCCCAAATTGAAGGAGGCCCTCATGATCACCCGCCGCGAATTCTATATCAACGGTCGCTGGACCATGCCCGCAACCCTTCGCGATTGCGAAGTCATAGACCCCTCCACCGAAGAACCCTGCGCCATCATCTCGCTGGGGTCGCAAGCCGACACCAACGCCGCCGTCGCCGCCGCCAAAGCTGCCTTCCCCCTGTGGGCTGCCACGCCCCCGGCAGACCGCCGCGCCGCCGTGGTGCGCATACTGGAGCAATACGAAGCCCGCGTCGAAGACCTCGCCCAGGCCATCTCGATGGAAATGGGCGCACCGATCGACATGGCCCGCTCGTCCCAGGCCCCTTGCCTGCCGTGGCACCTGAACAACTTCCTCACCGCCTTTGACCACATCCAGTGGATCCGGCCCCTTGGCCCCCAGTCCCCCACCACCCAGATTGCCCTTGAACCCATCGGCGTGGTCGGCCTGATCACGCCGTGGAACTGGCCGATGAACCAGATCGCGCTCAAGGTCATCCCCGCTATCCTCGCCGGTTGCACCTGCGTGCTGAAACCGTCCGAGGAATCCCCCCTCGACGCGATGATCTTTGCCGAGTTCTGTCATGACGCTGGGCTTCCCCCCGGCGTGTTCAACCTTGTGAACGGCGACGGCATGGGCATAGGCGCACAGCTCTCCTCCCACCCGGATGTCGAGATGATCTCCTTCACCGGCTCCACCCGCGCTGGTCGCGCCATCTCATCGCCGCCGCGCAGACGCTGAAACGCGTGACGCTGGAATTGGGCGGCAAGGGTGCCAACCTGATTTTCGCCGATGCCGACCCAAAGGCCGTCGAACGCGGTGTGCGCCACATGATGAACAACTCCGGCCAGTCCTGCAACGCACCCTCGCGGATGCTGGTCGAACGCCCCTATTACGAACAGGCCATCAGCATCGCCGCTGATGTCGCCAACGCGATCAAGGTCGGCTCGGCCCATGAACCTGGCAAACACATCGGCCCCGTGGTCAACAAACGCCAGTGGGACCAGATACAAACGTTCATTCACAAAGGCATCGACGAGGGTGCCCGCCTTGTTGCCGGAGGGCCCGGCCTGCCCGACGGCTTCAACCGCGGCTTCTACGTCCGCCCCACTGTCTTTGCCGACGTCACCCCCGGCATGACGATCGAACGCGAGGAAATCTTCGGCCCCGTCCTCTCGATCATCCCCTTCGACACCGAAGCGGACGCCATCCGCATCGCCAACGACACGCCTTATGGCCTCACCAACTATGTCCAGACCGAGGACGGCCCGCGCCGCAACCGCCTGTCGCGCGCGCTCCGCTCTGGCATGGTCGAAATGAACGGCCAGTCCCGCGGCGCAGGTGCCCCCTTCGGCGGCGTCAAATCTTCGGGCCGCGCCCGCGAAGGCGGCGTCTGGGGGATCGAGGAGTTTCTCGAGGTCAAGGCGATCTCCGGCTACGACATCGCCGCCGAATAGTTAAGACGTCTTCCAAGTGTAGAGACGGAAGGAAGACACAAGGAAGACGGAAAGAAGACCGTTATCGACACCCCCATGTCGCCTCTGAACGGCGCATCCCGGCCCCCGGCGTTAGGCTTGCCCCGACACCGGAGGCCCCCATGTCCCACCACCGCCACCTGCTCTCCCCCCTGCAATTGCGCGGCCAGACCTTGCGAAACCGCATCGTGTTCGGCGCGCACACCGCCAACATGTCTGACCTCGGGGTACCGGGGCCACGCGTACAGGGATACCTTTTGGAACGCGCCTTGGGCGGGGCGGGAATGATCGTCTCCGAACCCGTCCCCGTCCACCGGACGGGTGTGCTAACCCGTGGCAATTACTTGATTTCCGACGACATCATCCCGCATTTCCGCAATATCACCGATGCCGTGAAAGACGCTGGTGCCGTGATCCTGCAACAGCTGTACCACATCGGTGCCCACGGCGATTCCGACCTGAGTTTCGCCCCGCACTGGTCGCCCTCCGGCGCCCCGTCCTACCACGACAGCGACGGCTCACACGCCATGACCGAGGCAGAGATCGAGGAACTTCTCGACGCCCATGCCACCGCCGCCCTCCGCTCGAAAAAGGCGGGATTCCAAGGGGTTGAGGTCTGGGCCGCGTACCACTCCCTGCTCGATCAGTTCTGGACCCCATGGAGCAACAAGCGCACCGACCGCTGGGGCGGCTCCCTTGAAAACCGCACCCGGTTTTCAAGGGAGCTGATCGACCGCATCCGCAAAACCTGCGGCGAAGATTTTGTCATCGGCCTCGCCATCTCTTATTCCACCGCTTACTCGGTGACGCTAAGTGCCGAAAATCTGTGTGAAATCGTGGCGCTGCACGACGCCACCGGCCATGTCGACTATGTCACCTGCGGCTACGGCTCCTACCTCGATTTCGAAGGCATCATCCCCGCCTTCACCTCGGGTGAAAAGCTGACGACACCATTGACGACGCAGTTGAAAGCCCTTGTTAAGCACGCCAGGATAACGTCAGAAGCCGGGATCAGAACCCCCGACAACGCCGAAACCATCATCGCCAGCGGTGAGGCCGACCTCGTCTCCATCGTCCGCGGCCAGATCGCCGACCCGCATCTGGCGCGCAAGACCACCGAAGGACGGGCCGAGGATATCCGCGGTTGCATCTCCTGCAACCAGATGTGCTGGGGCCGCCGCAGCCGCGATTACTGGATTTCCTGCCTGATCAACCCCTCGGTGGGACGCGAATGGGAATGGGGCGGCGACCGTTTTGCACCTGCCGGAACAGTTAAGAATGTGTTAATCGTGGGCGCCGGCCCCGCCGGTCTGGAAGCCGCCCGCGCGGCCGCTGAACGTGGTCATCACATTGAAATCGTTGAGGCTTTACCCGTTATCGGCGGTCAATTCCGCCTCGCCGGCCTGCAACCCCGCCGCGCCCAGATCCTTGACCTGCTGAACTGGTACGAAGCCCAGTTCGAAAAACTGGGCGTCAAACTCCGCCTCAACACCTTCCTCGACGCCGACGATATCGCCGCCCACTCAGCCGATACCGTCATCCTCGCCACCGGTTCCCTGCCCGACGACACCGGCTTCCAACGCTGGCAACCCCATCTCGACCGCCTCCCCGGGATCGACCTCGGCAACGTCTGGTCCCCAGAACAGGTTCTCCGCCGCGAGGCCCGCATTGCAGACTCGGTCGTTCTCTACGACGAAGGCTCCAACTGGCGCGGCGTGGGCACTGCCTGGGCCCTTGCGGAGCAAGGCAAACAGGTCACCGTGGTCACCCCCGAACCCTTTGTCGGCCGCGAAATCGCCCGCACCGCCGCCGACACCGCCGCCCGCCGCCGCCTTGCACAACTGGGCGCAAAGTTCCTGACCGAACATTGCCTGACTGCGTGGCACGGCAATGGCGTCAGCGTCCGCAACCTATTGACAGGTAAAGAGGAAACCCTGCCCACCAGCGCCCTGGTCATGTCCACCACCAACCGCGCCTTCGATCCGTTTCCCGAAACCTTCTCCGGCAAAACCACCCACCGCATCGGCGATTGCACCGCCCCCCGCCTTGCCGCCTACGCCTTCCACGAGGGCCGGAAACTCGCCCTCGCCCTCTGACGGCTCACGTCATCTGCCGCCTAGAGCGGGATGACCATTGGGTGAATCTGGGGATTCCCACTGGTGGTAATTTCTGATTCAACATGGAAGCTGGGTCTGGAGGCCAGCTTCCATGACAAAACCCCTATCTATGGACATCCGGGACCGTGCGATGGCACG
>JANMCI010000086.1:0-1544 GCA_031361245.1 Rhodobacterales bacterium | reverse complement strand
GAAGGCCAATCAGGACTCGCTCCTATCCGATGCCCGGTCCTGTTTCGGCAAGGTTCTGCCAGACCATCCGGTCGCCCGTCAGCAGGAGGCCGGGCATGGTCGCAACGAGACCCGCACCGGCACGGTCGTTTCCGCCAAGGGACGGGCAGAACACCATGAATTCCCCGGCCTGCAGGCCTTTGGCCGCATCGAGGCGCGCCGGGAAACCGACGGCAAGGTGCAAACCCAGACCCGCTATTACGCCCTGTCATGGGTGCCTGAGCCCGAGGTCTTCATCGCGACATCCCGCGCCCATTGGGGGATCGAGAATGCCCTGCACTGGCAACTTGACGTGTCGTTTCGCGAGGACGCCGCCCGCAACCGCAAGGATAACGGCCCCGCCAACATCGCCATCCTGCGCCGCCGCGCCCTCGACCTCGCCCGACGCGATACATCCAAGGGGTCGCTCTCGATCAAACTCAAGCGCGCCGGTTGGAACGATGCGTTTCTTCTAAGCCTTCTCAATCAGTTAGCCAACGCATAGGCCAAACGCGATAGCCCTGCGTCAAAGGCCGGGTCCGGGGGTGTTCAGACCCCCGCCGGATTGTCCACGCTGCCGCCCATGGCCTTGATGTCCTGATAGCGGTCACCGATGCGGTGATGCGGGCGGCCGCCGGTCGATGCGCCAAGCGCCACCACCAGTTCGTCGTGGCCGGGCGCGTCGGGGATGGAAAACTGGATGGTGAGGTAATGCGACCGCCGCCCGGCGTCGTGCTTGTCCATCAGCGGGATCTGGATTTGCGTGTTGGCCGGACCGCGCGAATTGGTGAAGCCGAGATAGGTCTTGGCCCCCACCGCCTCACGGTAGAAATTGCCAAAGCGCAGGGTGTGGATCAGGGCCGAGCCGTGTTCCAGTTCGGCATCGGTTCCGGCGACGGCGGCCTTGCCATAAGCCTCGATCGCGTCACCGGACCCGGCGAGGGCGATGATCTGGTCGGTCAGCAGTTTGCCCAGAACCGGGGCGATGCGGTTGATTTCAGGCGCGAGGTCCTCGACATAGCCGCGCCCTGCCCACGGGTTCTTGACCACGGCGGCCACGCCGATCAGGCGCAGCGGCGGGATCGCCGCGCGGTCGCCGTCGCGGTAGATCACCTCGTCGAAGGTCACGAGCTTGCGCAGTTCGGGGATCATGGCGTCTCCTCTTCAGGGTCGGGGCAGCGCGTCGAGAAAGGCGCGCAGCGGGGTGTTCAGGGCGGCGGGGTCTTCCATCAGGGCCAAGTGGCGCAGGCCGGGCAGGATCAGGGTTTGCGCCCCGGGAATTTCGGCGGCGATGGCATGGGTCATCTCGGGGCCATTGCCGTAATCCTGATCGCCCGTCACCACAAGGGTCGGGCAGGTGAGGGGGGGGGGCGGGGGCTGTGACATCCGCAACCTCTTCGGCCAGTATCCGGTAGTAGTCGGGATAGGTCGCGGGGTTGTTGGCAAGGACCCAAGTGCGGACGAGGTCCATCATCGCGGGGTTTTTCGCACGGAAATCATCGCTGAACCAGCGGACCAGGGCCGCC
>JANMCI010000407.1:0-4562 GCA_031361245.1 Rhodobacterales bacterium | reverse complement strand
CACCTTTGCAAATACTCTCGGGGGGTGCGGGGGGCAGACGGCCCCCCGCCGGTTCAGGCAGTGCGGTCCCGTCAACTCATGCGGTCATCTTGACCCGACCCGTCACCGTCAAGAACGCCGCCGCATTGGGCCCCAGCGTCAGGGTCTGGCCCTTGAGGCTGGCTCCGACCGAGGGGCCGGTCACGGCAGCGACACCTTCGACCTCGACCACGCGGGGTTTGGGCGACAGGTTGAAGACGCAAAGCAGGGTGCCGCCGCGGGTAAAGGCAAGGATCGGTTCGGGCAGATCGAAAAAGACCGTGGTGCCGGTGATCAGGGCGTCCTCGGTTCTGCGGAAGGCCAGAAGGCTGCGGTAGAATTCCAGCACCGAGCCCGCCACGCCCTTTTGCCCGGCGACATTGCGGGCCAATTGCGGTGCCTTGACCGGCAGCCACGGCTTGCCGGTGGTAAAGCCGCCATTGGCGCTGGCGTCCCAGACCATCGGCGTGCGGGTGTTGTCGCGGCCAATCGGCTCGGGCCAGAAGTTGATGCCCTGCGGGTCGGTCAGCTCCTCGAAGCCCAGTTCGGTGTCGGTCTGGCCCAGTTCCTCGCCCTGCCACAGGCAGATCGACCCCTGCATCGCGGCCAGCAGCATCGCCGCCTGTTTGGCCAGCAGCTCGGGGCTGGCACCATGTTCGGCCCAGCGGGTGACGTGCCGCTTCACATCATGGTTGGAAAACGCCCACATCGGCCAGCCGTTCGGCGCGCCCTTGAAGAACTCTTCGATATTGCTGCGAAAGAAGGCGGCGGAAAAGTCCGGGCCCAGCATCTCGAAGCTGTAGCACTGATGCAGGCGGCCGGGCTGGGTGTATTCGCCCATCAGCTTGATTGCGACATGGGCCTCGCCCACTTCGCCGACCGAGGTGGTGTCGCCATGCTGGTCCAGCACGGCGCGGATCTTTTCCAGCCAGCCGAGGTTCTCGGGCTGGTTCTTGGAGAAGAGGTGGTATTGCATGTAATAGGGGTTGCCGTCCGGCACGGCCTTGACCTTGTAATCGGCCGGGTCGTGGCGCAGGAGCGCATCCTTGAAAAAGTAGTTGACAGTGTCAAAGCGGAAACCGTCCACGCCGCGGTTCAGCCAGAAATGCAGAACCTCTTCCATATAGGCCACGACGTCGGGATTGCGGAAGTTCAGTTCCGGCTGCTCGGCCAGAAACGAGTGCATGTAATATTGCTTGCGCCGCGCGTCCCAGGTCCAGGCCGGGCCGCCAAAGACCGAGAGCCAGTTGTTGGGCGGGGTGCCGTCGGGGCGGGGATCGACCCAGATGAACCAGTCGGCCTTGGGGTTGGTGCGGCTGGTGCGGCTTTCCTGAAAGAACGGGTGCTGGTCGGAACAATGGTTCAGCACCTGATCGATGATGACCTTCATCCCCAGATCATGTGCCCGTGCAACCAGCGCGTCAAAATCGGCCAAGGTGCCAAAGCTCGGCTCGACCCCCATGTAGTCGGACACGTCATAGCCCATGTCCTTCATCGGGCTGGTGAAAATGGGCGATAGCCAGACCGCGTCGCAACCCAGATCGGCGATGTGGTCCAGCCGCCGGGTTATCCCCTTCAGGTCGCCAATTCCGTCACCGTTGTCGTCCTGAAACGACCTTGGATAGACCTGATAGGTCACCGACCCGCGCCACCATTCCGTCATCACCGCCCCCCGACTTGCATTTGCGCCAGCATAGCCGTGGATGCCGGGATGTTCAAACCGGTTTGAAACGGCAATGTCCGGCCGAGAAAATTATGCCGGAAGCGGAATGTGATTGATCTGCGTCAAGGGGAGGCCGTTCCGGGTGGTGCAAGAGAGGGGCAAAGGAGTTGGCCCATGTCCTACCGCGAACAGACCGCCGCCATCCGTGCCGAACTGCGGGTGTTGCACAAGCTGAACCCCGAAACCGCCCGCGGTTTTGGTGCCCTGTCCAAGGCGGCGATGGAGGAGGGGGCGCTGGACCCCAAGACGCGCGAGTTTCTGGCGCTGGCCATTGCGATCACCCAGCGCTGCGAGCCCTGCATCAACCTGCATGTCGATGCCCTGACCCGCGCCGGGGCAAGCCGGGCCGAGGTCGGCGCGGTGTTGGCGATGTGCGTCCAGATGGGCGGCGGTCCGGCGCTGATGTATGCAGCCCACGCCTTGGCGGCATGGGACGAGATGGCCGTGCCCGCCGCCTGAGCGATCCGCCGCCACAGGGCCCGAGCGTGGATGACTTTGCCCGCCCGCTTTGGCAGGATCGCCGGGATGAAACGTCTTGTGCCGGTGATCCTTGCCCTTTGCCTTGCCGCCTGCGGTCCGGCCCGCCATGCGGCGGCCCCGGAGCGGCAGGCCCAGGCGGTCCGCGTCATCACCCCGTCCTTTGCCGACAGCGACCCGCATCCCGAGGTTGGACGACTGCCGTTGCGCTATCCGGTCCATGGGGTGGATCTGTCGCGCTGGCAGTCGGGCGTGAATTGGCCGATGGCGCGCGGCGCGGGAGTCAACTTTGCCTTCGTCAAGGCGACCGAGGGCGGCGACGTCTTTGACCCGCTGTTCCCCAGCCATTGGACCAAATCGGCGGCGGCGGGGGTCAGGCGGGGCGCCTATCACCTGTTTTACCACTGCCGCCCGGCGTCCGAACAGGCGCGCTGGTTCATCCGGCATGTGCCGCGCGACCCGCAGGCCCTGCCGCCAGCTCTGGACATGGAATGGACCCCGACCTCGCCCACCTGCCGCACCCGGCCCGCCCCCGCCGAGGTCCGGGCCGAGGCGCAGGTGTTTCTGGCCGCCATCGCGCGGCATTATGGCAAACAGCCGATCCTCTACACCACGCCCGACTTTTTCCATGACAACGACATGGGCCGGCTGAAGGGTGTCACCTTCTGGCTGCGCTCGGTCGCGGCACCGGTGCGGCAAGCCTATCCGGGGCAGGGCTGGACCTTCTGGCAATACACCGGGACAGGGGCGGTGCCGGGCATCGCGGGCCGGGTCGATCTGAACGCCTTTGCCGGGTCGGCGCAGGACTGGGCACGTTTCGTGGCAGAGTGACCGGGGCAGCGTTTGGCGCCAGGATGGCGCAAGGGAAGGCTGCGCCATGTTGAAGAACCGCGCCTGGGACGACTGGATCGCCCGGTATCAGACCAGCCACCAGAACCGCTGGAACCAGCTGACCCACACCTTCGGCATCCCGATGATCGTGGCAGCGCTCGCGTTGGCGCCGCTCGCCCTGATCTTCCCCGCGCTCTGGCCTTGGGCGGCGGTGCTGTTCGTCGCGGGATGGGTGCTGCAGTTCATCGGCCACGCCAGCGCAGGCAAACCGCCCGAGTTCCTGTCGGACTGGCGCTTCTTGCGTCGGCACGCGCTGGTGGTGGAAGAAGGTCACCGGGCGGGTATGAGCGGACGGGGCCCAAGATTTTTCGTACGAAAAATCTTGGGCTTTTGCGGTCAGCCGTCGATGCGGATGCGGGCGTTCGACGGGTCAAAGGGGCTGTCCTCGACCACCACGGCATCCCAAAGCTCGCGGTTCATCCGGACCTTGAGCTTGGTCCCCACTTCCGCCAGATCGGGGCGGACATAGCCCATGCCAATCTGCTTGCCGAAGGCCACCGAATAGCCGCCCGAGGTCAGACGGCCGATCTTTTCGCCATCCAGCAGCAGCGCCTCTTTGCCCCATGGATCGGTGTCGGCAGGCCCGTCGATCAGCAGGGTGCAGCATTTGGAGCGGATGCCAAGGGCCAGCATCGCGGCCTTGCCCTGAAACTCCTTCTTCAGATCGACAAAGCGGTCCAAAGCGGCCTCCAGCGGCGACGCGTCGCGGCCCTGTTCGTTGCCAAAGGCGCGGTAGCTCTTTTCCTGGCGCAGCCAGTTCTGCGCCCGGGCGCCGACCAGCTTCATCCCGTGCCTGCCACCTGCGGCCAGAAGCTGCTCCCACAGATAGCGCTGCATCTCGATCGGATGATGCAGTTCCCAGCCAAGCTCACCGGTATAGGCGACGCGGATCGCGTTGACCGGGCACATCCCAAGCTCGATCCTGCGGGCCGAAAGCCATGGGAAGCGCTTGTTGCCGAGGGCGGTTTCCGGCTCGGCGTCCTTGATCAGTTCGGCAAGGATCTTGCGCGAATTCGGGCCTGCGATGGCGAAAACACCCCATTGGGTGGTGACGTCATGGATGTCGATGTGACCGAACGTCGGGGCCATGTCCTCGGCCGCCTTGCGCAGATAATCGGCGTCATAAGCCGTCCATGCCCCGGCAGAGACGAGGTAGTAATCGTTCTCGCCATTGCGCACGATGGTGTATTCGGTGCGGGTCGTGCCATGCGGGGTCAGCGCATAGGTCAGGTTGATACGACCAACCTTGGGCAGCGCGTTGCAGGTGAACCAGTCAAGGAAGGCCGTCGCCCCCGGCCCGCGCACGATATGTTTGGTGAAGGCGGTGGCGTCGATCAGGCCCGCCGTCTCGCGGATGGCTTTCGCCTCGTCCACCGCATATTGCCACCATGCGCCGCGACGGAAGCTGCGGGAGGTGTGGTCGAAATCCTCGGGCGCGTCCTTGGGGCCGTAA
>JANMCI010000033.1:0-3531 GCA_031361245.1 Rhodobacterales bacterium | reverse complement strand
CGCCCCGCCATACAGGCTGTCGTTCCCACCATCGCCGTTCAGACTGTCGTCACCCGCCTCGCCCAGCAGGCTGTCACCGCCGTCGCCACCAAAGGCCAGGTCATTGCCATCGCCCGCATAGACCGTGTCATTGCCCAGGTTGGAATAGATGCTGTCATTGCCCGCGCCGGCGCGGATGTAATCGTCATTGCCCGAACTTCCCGCTAGGCCCGCGTCGCCATTGTCGATCTTGTCAGAGCCGCCGGTGATCGCTTCGACATAGCCGCCGTTGATCAGATCACCCGCCGCCGTACCGTCGATGTAGCCATCGTCGAACCCGGTCACATAGCGACTGGCAGTCATACCTGAATAGGTGTCGCGCACCACTGAGTTCAACGTCAACGAGACGATCGGTTTGGCCTCATAGACCGCTTCGTCCATGCCCGCAGCAGGATCGGGCGCCAAATACAGGTTTCCCGCCGTATCCTGCGCGATCACCGCCGTCACTGTGCCCGACGTGCCGTCGGCATAGGTCACAGTTGCGTTGTAAACGACCGAGGCGTCAAAGGTATAAGTGGTCGTTCCCGCCCCGATATTGGTGGTGAACTGGTCGTTCGAAACCGAATTGTCTTGGTCAAGGACCCCGTCCACGCCGCCTTTGTCCAAAGTGGTGACCGAAGTGATCTTGGAAAAAAGCGGCGTGCCGGATGATCCGAATGTCTGGCCAACCAATGACTTTGCGTTTTCGGCGACGTAATTGCCTTCGGTCGGGTCCAGCGAGGTGCTGGAATTGCCCAGGGAAATCCAATTGAACGTCGTCGCCATGCCCAGCCCCCCGATTGCCAGCAAGGATGCCGGGTCAGGTCCGGGCAGGTCCCGTCTCTGAAAGCTGGCAGCCCAAGCACCGGCGCGCAAAAGGCCCCGATTTGAAAGGTGTGAACCTTTTGGCCTAACTCGACGTTAAGCGCGGCTTTTTCGGAAAACTTGCACGAGCTTGAACCTCAGTGCCTACCCCGGGGCCGGATTGGTGCGGATGAAAAGACTCGAACTTTCACTCCGATTAAAGAACAGCGACCTCAACGCTGCGCGTCTACCAATTCCGCCACATCCGCACGATCCGGCCTCGGGTGACGGGTATTTAGCCAAGGTCGGGGCAAGGGACAAGCAGATTTGCGCGAAGATCGGGCTTTTTCGTTTGGGGCACAGAAATGGGTGAGTGCCTGTGGTCATGGCTTGAAGCCCGTCTCGCCTCTGCTGCCCTCGCCAAGGCCGGACTTGTGTCCGCCCCGGGGTCGCGCCATCTTGGACGGCAAAGGAGCCTTTGATGCCTGAATGGACCATTCTGCCCGGCCTGTCACCCTATGCCGAGACCTTGGCGGCGATGGAGGCGCGGGTTGCTGCGATCAGCGAAGGGCGGGCCGGGGAGGCGGTGTGGCTGCTGGAGCATCCCCCGCTATATACCGCGGGCACCTCGTCCAAAGCGGCCGACCTGACAGAGCCTGACCGGTTTCCGGTGTTCACCGCCGGTCGCGGAGGGCAATACACCTATCACGGGCCGGGGCAGCGGGTGGTCTATGTCATGCTGGACCTGAACCGCCGGGGAAGGGATGTGCGGCTTTTCGTGCAGTCGTTGGAGGATTGGGTGATCGGGACGCTGGCGGCCTTCAACATCCGGGGCGAGCGGCGTGCGGGGCGGGTCGGGGTCTGGGTCGTTCGGCCCGACAGGCCGGGTCTGGACGGCCAGCCAGCCGAGGACAAGATTGCGGCCATCGGGGTCAAGTTGCGCCGCTGGGTCAGCTTTCACGGCATCTCGATCAATGTCGAGCCGGACCTGTCGCATTTCAGTGGCATCGTGCCCTGCGGGATCAGGGATCACGGCGTCACATCGCTGGTCGACCTGGGCCTGCCGGTGACGATGGAGGATGTCGATCTGGCACTGCAGCAGGAGTTTGGCCGCCACTTCGGCTGAACCGCGTGAAAAGAAGCCGTTGGCTGACCACGCGGCGAGATGTCGCTTTATCCTTCACCCCAAAACGGACTACCTTGGGACAAGCCGCAGCGATTGCCTGCGCGCTTTGAAACTTATGCAAGGTCGTGACATGAAATATCTGATCGCAACCCTAACCCTCGCCCTCGCCACCCCTGCCTTTGCAGGAGACCCGGTCGCTGGCGAAGCCGATTTCAAGAAGTGCAAAGCCTGCCACATGATCACCGCGCCCGACGGCACGGCGATCCAGAAGGGCGGCAAGGTCGGGCCCGATCTGTGGGGCGTGATCGGGCGGCAGATCGGGTCGCTGGAAGGCTTCAGCTACTCCGCCGGGACCGTCGCAGCCGGGGCCGACGGCACGGTCTGGGATGAGGCGATGCTGGCGGCCTATGTGGTCGATCCCTCGGCCTGGTTGGCCGAAAAGACTGGCGATGCCGCGGCCAAGTCGAAGATGTCATTCAAGCTCAAGGAGGGCGGCGAGGACATCGCGGCCTATCTGGCCTCGTTGAACCCGGTCGAATAAGCCTGCAGACCGACGCGACAGCGGCGATGTCGTCAAAAGCGACATCGCATTTTATAATTTTAAATCAGCACTTTACATGATCCCATTAACTCGAAATTAACCCCTTCTGGTCGGACGTTTTGCCCCGTCAGGGGCCGTTATGCGCCGCCACGGCCCGAGTTCGGTCCATCGGACCCGCGCAGTCTGGCGGCGGATCGGCGTCGATCAACGCACATCCGACAGCCGGCGATCCGGCGTCACCGGACGCCGCCGTCCCGGTCAGGGACCAGGACGCCGTGGCCATGGGGTCAGGCCCGGTTTTCCGGCAGGCCGGATCTGGTCACCACTCCGGTCACGCGGGATCTGGTCGCGGTCAGCCAACCCGGGAGCGCCAATTGGCCGGGTCGGGCCGCGCGCGCCCCGGTGGCGGGTCGCTGCCGCGCATCCGTGCAGCGGCGCACGACTTTTTAGCCCGCTGCGGCAATATCCGCCATTGCCCTGCCCGCGCGCCCGCACTAGAACCCCTGATAAGCGGAACGGGGGGCGACCCCCGGGCCTATTCGAGGCAACGAAAACGGGAGACGACAATGGCCGACGCAGCCATCCATGGCCACAGTGATGATCATGGAAATGATCACCACGAAAAGGGGTTCTTCACCCGATGGTTCATGTCGACGAACCACAAGGATATCGGAATTCTCTACATCTTCAGCGGTGGTCTGGTGGGGCTGATCTCGGTTCTGTTCACCGTTTACATGCGGTTGGAGCTGATGCATCCGGGCGTGCAGTATCTGTGCACCGAAGGCTTGCGCCTGATCGCGGATGCCTCCAGCCCCTGCTCGCCCGACGGGCATCAGTGGAACGTGATGATCACGGCCCATGGCGTGCTGATGATGTTCTTTGTCGTGATTCCGGCGCTGTTTGGCGGTTTCGGCAACTATTTCATGCCCTTGCACATCGGTGCGCCGGACATGGCCTTCCCGCGGATGAACAACCTGAGCTACTGGATGTTCGTGGCCGGCTCGTCGCTGGCGGTCCTGTCGGTGTTCGCACCGGGGGGTGA
>JANMCI010000032.1:0-7789 GCA_031361245.1 Rhodobacterales bacterium | reverse complement strand
GCGCGGATGCCCGCCAAGCCCAGTGGCTGAGGCGTTGGAGATATACTCCAGCGGATAGGCGCAGCGGGTGTTGGCGGTCAGGCTGTCGTCGCTGAAGTCGATCTCCATGGTTTCGGGGTCATAGACCATATTCTCGACCACCGTACCAAACCGCGACGTGGTCGCATAGATCTCGGGCTCGGCCTCGGGCGACAGATTGATGGTCTTGGCATAGCAGCCGCCTTCAAAGTTGAAAGTCCCCCGCTCGGACCAGCCATGCTCGTCATCCCCGATGAGCGTGCGCGACGGGCAGGCGGAAAGCGTGGTCTTGCCGGTTCCCGAAAGGCCAAAGAACACGGCCGTGTCGACCGGGTTGCCGATTGCGTGGTTGGCGCTGCAATGCATGGCCATCACGCCCTTGCCCGGCAGGAGGTAGTTCAGCAGGGTGAAGACAGCCTTCTTGTTCTCACCCGCATATTCCGTGCCACCGATCAGGACCACCTTGCGGTCGAAGTTCAGCGCGATCACCGTCTCGGTCCGGCAGCCGTGGCGCGTGGGGTCGGCCTTGAAACTGGGGCAGTTGATCACGGTCCAGTCGGGCGAGAAGCCGTCCAGGTCGGCCCGTTCCGGCCGCCGCAGCAGGTGACGAATGAACAGCCCATGCCAGGCCAGCTCCGTCACCATCCGCACATCAAGACGGTGGATCGGGTCGGCACCGGCATACAGGTCTTGCACAAAATAATCGCGGTCCTTCATGTGCGCGAGCATGTCGGCATGCAGGTCCTCGAAGGCTTGAGGCGCCATTGCGGCATTGTTCTCCCACCAGATCGACCCTTCGACCGACTTCGTGCGAACGACGAACTTGTCCTTGGGCGACCGGCCGGTGAACTGCCCGGTCGCGCACAGGAAGGCCCCTCCGCGACCCAACCGCCCTTCACCGCGCGCAATAGCGGCCTCCACCAAGGCGGGTTCGATCAGATTGTAATAAACGCGTCCAAGCCCCTCGATGCCCTGATCTTCAAGTCTTCTCGTTGGGTTCACGCGTCCGTTTGTCATCCTGAATGCTCCCAAATCCGCAAATGCGGTGCATTGTGGTCAAATGGCTGTTGGCCGGGTTTGCGGCCAGCAACTGCCGGGCTATCCTGTTAGATCACCCTCACAGTTTTCTATAATACCAAGATTTCAAAGGAGAAAAGTCCTGTTTCGCCCTGTTAGCGCAACCAACTTCAGGTTAGCGCAACCAATTCGCGCTTCGCGAGGCAACTGCGGCAAATTAGTCATTCCTTTGGGATTTTCACGCCTCATGTGAGTGCAGAACGGCAGCGATTCGCACAAAGGTGTTGATTCTCTGGGCCGGAAAACGGATCATGCTGGAAAATAAGGCAAACCGAGCAGAATAGGATAGCCCAATATGGCAAGGATCGCCCTTGTGGACGACGACAGGAACATCCTGACGTCGGTTTCGATGACCCTGGAAGCTGAGGGGTTCGAGGTCGAAACATTTAACGACGGCCAATCAGCCCTCGACGCCTTTAACCGCCGCATGCCCGACATGGCTGTGTTGGACATCAAGATGCCCAGGATGGACGGGATGGACCTGCTCCAGCGTCTGCGCCTGAAAACGTCGATGCCAGTGATCTTCCTGACCTCGAAAGATGATGAGATCGACGAGGTTCTTGGCCTTCGGATGGGGGCTGACGATTACGTCAAGAAACCCTTCAGCCAGCGCCTCCTGGTCGAGCGCATCCGGGCGCTTCTGCGTCGGCAGGATGCAATATCGACGGGCGAAGTGGCCGTCACTGAAGAAACCAAGATCATGGAGCGGGGCAATCTGCGGATGGACCCCCTGCGCCATTCAGTCAGCTGGAAGGGCGGCGATGTGTCCCTGACCGTCACCGAGTTCATGCTGTTGCAGGCTTTGGCACAGCGGCCCGGCTTCGTGAAGTCGCGCGATCAGCTGATGGACGTGGCCTATGACGATCAGGTCTATGTCGATGACCGCACGATCGACAGTCACATCAAGCGCCTACGCAAGAAGATGCGCCAGGTTGATGACAGCTTTTCTGCGATCGAAACGTTGTACGGCATTGGCTATCGCTATAACGAAGAATGACAGCGATACCGCAAATCCCGATGGCGCAGAAGCGTAGCCAGAAATCCGGAGGAGTGCTTCTCGGCGAGGACTGGGTCTCGCCGGAAAGCATGGCGGATTCGTCGCTTCGCGATGGCCGCAGGCGCAGGTCGCTGGTTTCATTGAACCATTCGCCGTTGGCCCGCAAGATCATCATCTTCAATCTGATGGCTCTGGTCATTCTGGTGGCGGGTGTCCTGTTCATGAACCCGTTCCGGGACAGCCTTGTGCTGCAGCGGGAAAACGGGCTGAAACAGGAAGCGCAGCTGATCGCCAACGTGTTCGAGGCTAGTCTTGATCAGAACGGCGCGACGGCACCCCTGGACAACCTGGCGATTGCCGAGCGGTTGAAGGCAATCACCATCAGTTCGGGCGTCGAGGCGTTTGTGTTCGATGGCGACGGTGCCCTGGTTGCCTCGGCCGTCGGTTTGGCGGCCAATAGCGGGGCCAGTCAGGAACGCTCGACCATCATCACCGATTTCTTGAACGTGGTTTGGGAAGGCATCTCCAGCCTGCTGAGCGGCGGGGCCTCGGACAAGGTCAAGGTCAGCAGCGCCGACATGGCGCAAAAGCTCTATGCGGCGGCGCGCAATGGCGAAACCACGGCCAATACCGGACAGGGACCGGAAGGTGGCACCCTGTTCTCGGTCGCGACCCCGATCGTGCATAACGGCATGGTGCAGGGCGTTGTTGCCGTGACATCGGCCGAAGGCGAGATCGACCGCCTCGTGCGCTACGAGCGCGAGCAGATCCTGCAGATGTTCGTCATCGCGTTGCTGGTCTCGATCGGACTGTCTCTGGTCCTGGCCTCGACCATCGCCAACCCCCTGTCCGACCTTGCGGCAGCGGCGGAAATCGGTGGCGACAGGGACGGACAGGCGCGCAACGCCGGTCGGGTCCGCATTCCTGACCTGACCGCACGCCCGGACGAAATCGGTCGCCTGTCTGTGGCCATGCGCGGGATGGTGACAGCCCTTTATGACCGCATCGACGCGAACGAACAATTTGCTGCCGATGTCAGCCATGAAATCAAGAACCCGCTCGCCTCGCTGCGCTCGGCCGTCGGCTCGCTGCGATTCGTCAAGAAGGAAGAGCATCGCGAGAAGTTGCTGGACGTTATCGAACACGATGTGCGGCGGCTGGATCGGCTGGTCAGTGACATCTCGAACGCGTCGCGGCTGGACAGCGAACTGGTCAAGGAAGAGGAAGAGCCCTTCTTTCTGTCAAAAACCTTGTCCAACCTTTGTGAATACCTAGGCAAGCAGGCAAATGAGAAGGGTGTCGAGTTCATCACCGATTTCCCGAGCGATCCCATCCGCATCAACGGTTTGGAGGCGCGGCTGGCGCAGGTGTTCGTGAACCTGATCACCAATGCCATTTCCTTTTGCGATAACGGCGATGCCGTTCGGGTCTGGGCGCGCAAACGCGAAAACCGCGTGCTGATCGTGGTGGAAGATACCGGCCCCGGCATCCCCGAAGCCGCGCTGGCCAAGGTCTTCAAGCGTTTCTACTCCGAACGTCCGCAAGGCGACTTCGGCAACCACTCCGGCCTTGGCCTTGCCATCTCGAAACAGATCATCGAGGCACATGGCGGCGTTATCTGGGCCGAAAACATTCGCCCGACCCAGGCGGACGTAACGTCCGAACCGCTGGGCGCCCGCTTTGTGGTCGGTCTGCCAGTGTGACCTCGCCCGTCCTGATGCATGCCTCTTGCGTGGCGGTGTCAGGGCGTGCTGTGTTGATCACAGGTTTGCCCGGCACCGGGAAATCCACATTGGCCCTGTCGCTGATGGCCCTTGGTGCAGCGCTTGTCGCGGATGATCAGACCGAGCTTTTTCTTGAAGCTGGCCATGTCATGGCCCGCTGTCCCGCCACCTTGCTTGGCCTGATCGAGGCGCGCGGGCTAGGCATTCTGACCGCACCACCCACCGGCCCGTCCCAGATTGTGTTGGCTGTGGATATGGACGTTCTGGAACCAGACCGTCTGCCGCCCCGACGCAAGGTCACGCTATTGGAAAGCGAGGTTGACCTTGTGCTGGGACGTGGCAATGATCATCTTCCAGCCTCACTCATGTGCTATTTGCAAGGCAACCGACACGCTTGAGCCCTTTGATGCAAGATGCGACTGACAGCCAAGAGCATCGCCTCATCCTGATCACCGGACCTTCGGGGGCTGGTCGGTCTACGGCCTTTCATGCTCTGGAAGACCTTGGATATGAAGTGATCGACAACCTGCCGCTCAGCCTGATCCCGCGGCTGATCGAGGGGCCGCCGCTTGGCCGTCCCATCGCGCTTGGCCTCGACGTGCGCAACCGTGACTTCAACGCCGCAGCCGTCATCGCCCTTATCGATCGCCTGACCCGGGATCCGCGCGTGTCGCTGGAGCTTTTGTATCTGGACTGCGCGCCCTCGGTTCTGATCAGCCGCTACAGCCAGACCCGGCGCCGTCATCCCCTGACCGAAGCCGCCACACCCGCCGAGGGAATCGATCGCGAGATCGACCTGCTGGCGCCGATCCGGGTGCGGGCCGATCACTTGATCGACACGAGCGACATGTCGCCGCACGAGCTCAAAGCCGAGATTGGCAAGTGGTTCGATCCGGGCAAGGACCGGCGGCTTGCCCTTTCCGTCCACAGCTTCAGTTACAAGCGTGGTCTGCCGCGCGGGCTCGACATAGTGATTGACTGTCGATTCCTGGCCAATCCCTACTGGGAACCGGGATTGCGCGAGCTTGATGGCCGCGATGAGGCCGTTTCGGACTACATAGAAAGCGATCCGCGCTTTGCCCCGTTCTTCCAGAAGGTGCAGGACCTGATCCTGATGCTGCTGCCCGCACAACTCGATGAGGGCAAAGCGCACCTTGCAATCGGCTTCGGATGTACCGGAGGGCAACACAGGTCTGTTGCAGTTGCAGAAAAATTGGCCAAAGTGCTTGCGGAAGCTGGTTGGCAGGTGTCAAAACGTCACCGGGAACTGGAACGCAGGGTGGCCCCATCGGTCACGGACGTTAACGGGGTAATGCGCGCGTGATCGGAATAGTGATTGTCGCTCATGGCGGGCTGGCGCGGGAATACATGTCCGCGATCGAGCATGTGGTCGGCCCGCAGGCTGACATGCAGGCCATATCCATTGAGGATGACTGCGACCGCAGCATGAAGCAGGCCGAAATCTGCGCCGCCGCCAATGCGGTGGATCACGGCGAAGGCGTCGTGGTGGTGACGGACATGTTCGGCGGCTCGCCTTCCAATCTTTCCCTGATGGCCTGCGCGGGCGGGCCGGAACGGCGGATCATCTATGGCGCCAACCTGCCCATGCTGATCAAACTGACCAAGTCACGCGGCCTTGCCGTCAAGGATGCTGTTGCCGCAGCACTGGATGCGGGCCGAAAATATATCAACAGTTTCGATCTTGGCAGCGGGGCGTAACGGCGTGATGACGGTTCTGCGCCTCAACATCATCAACGAAAAGGGCCTCCACGCCCGTGCCTCGGCCCGTTTTGTCGAGGTAGTTGAGGAGTTTGACGCGACCGCTCAAGTCACCCGCGATGGCATGACTGTGCCGGGCGACAGCATCATGGGTCTTTTGATGTTGGCAGCCTCTCGCGGAACCACTATTGAGGTGGAAACCGGCGGGCCTCAGGCAGATGAACTGGGCTTGGCCCTGACAGCTTTGGTGGCCGATCGCTTTGGCGAAGACCGCTGAGGCTCGACTGACCGGACGAACTGGCGGACGAGGAAGGCTGATCGTCGTGACCGAGATGCAAGAGACCGGCAAAGTGGTGCGAGCGGCCATTCCTGTGGCGGCCAAGACCCGCAGATATGACATGCGCCGCCTGTCCTATTCCGGCACCTTCACCAACCCATCAAAGGTCCTGACAATTCGGGCGATCGAGTGGGCGACTGCCAAGCTGAAACTGCTCAGCATGATCCGCAGCTTTGAACGCGCGGGGGCTCCGGTCGGGGTGGCGTTCTGGTCCAAGGCGATCCGCCATATGGGCATCCGGCTTGATACCCCGCCGGAGGAAATTGCGCGTATTCCCAAGACCGGCCCAGTCGTCGTCGTGGCAAACCATCCGCACGGACTGGTCGATGGCATGATCATGGCCGAAATGGTCAGCCGGATCCGCAGCGACTTCCGGATTCTGACCCGCAGCCTGCTGACCGGCATCCCGGAAATCGAAGAGTTCATGATCCCTGTCCCGTTCCCGCATGAAGCCAATGCCCGCGAACTGGGTCTTGAAATGCGTGACCTGACCATGGCCCATCTGCGCAACAACGGTCTGGTGATCCTGTTCCCCGCCGGCAAGGTCGCCAGTTCGGAAACCTGGTTCGGCCCGGCGATCGAGGCAGAGTGGAACGTCTTTACCCACAAGATCATCCGAGGCTCGGGTGCCACCATTGTGCCGATTCATTTCACCGGCGAGAACTCTCGCGCCTATCAGATTGCCAACAAGTTGGCGGCGACGGCGCGGCAGGGGCTGTTGCTGTACGAAATCAAGCGCGCCCTTTTCAAACCACAGCGGCCCCACATCGGCGAACCGATCCAAGCCAGCGAACTGGACAATTGGCCCGGCAATCCGCGCGGCTTCCTCGCCTGGCTGCGCGAACACACGTTGTCCTTGGGCAGGGGCCCTAAATAAGCCCGTCCTTGCGAAACAGCGCCTTCAGGTCGGTCTCTGGCCGAGCGCCATAGTGGCTGATGACTTCGGCCGCAGCCACGCAGCCCATCCGGCCACAAGTTGCCAGCGACTGCCCCGTTGCAAGGCCATAAAGGAACCCGGCGGCAAACTGGTCGCCCGCCCCGGTCGCATCCACCGGCACAATGCGGTGAACCGGCACCACGGCCTGCTCGTCCCCGCGCACGATGATCACGTTATGACCCGACCGGGTGCAGGCAATCAGTCCGCTGTCTGACGCCGCCTGTTCCAGTGCGGAACTCAGGTCGGTCTGGTAAAGCGAGCACCATTCATGTTCGTTGCCGATCACGAAATCCAGATCCTTGACCAGACGGCGGAAATCGTCGCGATGCCGCTCTACACAAAAGGGGTCGGACAGGGCGATGCCTGCCTTGCCGCCCCCCTGGTGACAAAGCTGGGTTGCGCGCTCGAAAGCCTGTTTGCCTTTGGGCTTGTCGTAAAGATAGCCCTCAAGGAACAACAACTCCGCCCGCCCCGCAACCTCGTCGGCCACGTCCTGCGCGCTGATTTCCGACGAGATCCCAAGGTAGGTGTTCATCGACCGCTCGCCGTCGGGCGCCACAAAGATCATCGAACGCGAGGTTGGCAGATCGCCGCCCGGCACCGGTGGGTTGACGAAATCAGTGCCATTCTCGGCCATCGTCTTGGCATAAAAGCGGCCCAGCGCATCATCGTGAACGCGTCCGATAAAACCGGTGGTCAGACCCAGATTGCCCAGACCTGCCAGCGTATTGGCGACCGATCCGCCGGGCGCCTGCACCCGCTCTTTCATGGCGCCGTACAAAAGCTCGCCGCGCTCCTTCTCGACCAGCTGCATGATGCCTTTTTCGATGCCCATCAGCTCCAGAAAGCTGTCATCGGCGGCTGAAAACACATCGACGATGGCATTGCCGATGCCGACGACCTGATAGCTTTTCATGCGGTTTTTTCCTCGTACTGGCAGAATTCGTTGATCGGGCAGATGCCGCATTTGGGGCTTCGCG
>JANMCI010000030.1:0-10440 GCA_031361245.1 Rhodobacterales bacterium | reverse complement strand
CCGATCAGCCAGCGCGTGGTAAAACCGCCCTCCATGTCGGGGAGGTCGGCGCGTTTGGGGGTCAGGGTCAGGTCAAGGATCTGGTCGCCGCGCTGAATGGTGATGTCGACCGGGGCGCCTTGGGACGCTTCGACCATCGGGGGCATCTGGTCAAAGCCCGCGATGGGGTGACCGTCCACCTTGAGAAACAGATCGCCCGGCTGGAGACCGGCCGCTTCGGCGGCCGAATTCAGCGACACCGACTGAACCAGCGGCGGCACCGGGTTGGGCCCCTCAAAGGTCAGAACTTCGCCATTGCGTTCAACGACATAGGTCACGGTGGCGCGGTCTTTCAACGCCTTGGCCTGGGTCGCGAGGGTGTCGAAATCGGGAATGTCAGTGCCGTCCATCGAGAGGATGCGGTCACCCGACTGCAGGGCGACGGGGCCGGTCGGCAGGGCGCGCAGGTTGGCGATGACGGTGCTGTCGTTGCCGATGCCGGTCCACAAGAACAGGCCGAAAAACACCGCAAGGGTCAGGGCGACGTTGAAGGCGGGACCGGCCAGCACCGTGGCGGTGCGCGCCCAGAGCGGGGCTCCCTGCATGGTGTGGCGCCGTTCGGCCTCGCTGAGGCCGGTCAGGGCACCGGGGCTGGATGCCGCATCGGCGTCACCCAGAAAGCGGACATAACCGCCAAGCGGGATCGCCGCGACCTGCCAGCGCGTGCCGCGGCTGTCGATGCGTGACCAGATCGGGCGGCCGAAGCCCAACGAGAACACTTCGGCATGGATGCCGCACAGGCGGCCGACGATGTAGTGGCCATATTCGTGGACCGTGACGATGATGATGATCACCACGAGCAGCGCGAGCACGGCCTGTGCCCCGCCACCAAGGGCCGATATCAGCGACGAAAGATCCAAATCCAGCTCCTAACCTGCGGTTTCGCGGGCCCGCACGCGGGCCAGATGATCCACGGCGAGAACGTCTTCCAATCCCGTCGCGGCTTTTCCAAGGCTGACTTCGGCTGAAACCTTGGCAAGCGTGGCGTCAACAAGACCCGCCATGTCCATAAACCCGATGCGGCCGGCAATGAAAAGGTCCAGCGCCACTTCCTTGGCGGCATTGAAGGCCGACCCGGCCAGACCACGGGTCGCCATGACCTCGCGGGCCAGCCGCAGGGCGGGATAGCGGTCAAGGTCGGGGGCACGGAAGGTCAGGGCCCCGACGGCGGCCAGATCAAGCCGGGCCACGGGCAGATGCGCCCGGGTCGGCCAGTTCAGCGCATAGCCCACGGCATGGCGCATGTCGGGCGCCCCCAGATGCGCCATCAAAGCGCCGTCGCGGTAGCCGACCAGCGAATGGACCAGCGACTCGGGGTGGATGATTACCTCGATCTGATCGGGCTCGACCCCGAAAAACTCGCGGGTTTCAATGACTTCCAGCGCCTTGTTGAACATGGAGGCAGAATCGATCGTGATGCGCTGCCCCATCGTCCAGTTGGGATGAACCAGTGCCTCGGCCAGCGTCGCCCGGGCCAGCCGCTCCAGCGGCCAGTCGCGCAGCGCCCCCCCCGATGCGGTGAGCACGATACGTTCGACCGCGGCGATGTCCTCGCCGGTCAGGGCCTGAAAGATGGCGGAATGTTCGCTGTCCACCGGCAGGATCCGCCCGCCATGGGCCGCCGCACTGGCAAGCATCAGGGCGCCGGCGGTGACAAGGCTTTCCTTATTCGCAAGCGCCAGTGTCGCACCCTGTTGCAGCGCCAGAAGGCCGGGGCGCAGACCCGCGGCACCGACGATGGCCGACATGACCCAGTCGGCGGGACGGCTTGCCGCCTCGGCCATTGCCTGGGGTCCGGCGGCGGCATGGACGGCTGTGCCGCTCAGGGCGGCGCGCAGGTCGGGCAGACAGCTCTCGTCGGCGGTGACAGCGACCTCGGCGCGCAGGGAGATGGCCATTTCGGCCAGTCGCCGCACATTGCGCGCCCCGGTCAGCGCAACGGTGTGAAAGGCGGCAGGCCCGCCCTGATGCATGAGCAGGTGAAAGGTGCTCTCCCCCACCGAGCCCGTAGCACCGAAGACCGAGATGCGCCGCATCGTCTAGCCCAACCCGCCCAGGGCGAGGATCAGGATCTGCACCGCGAGCATCGCCCCGAGCAGCGCATCGAAACGGTCCAGCAGCCCGCCATGGCCGGGGATCAGCGCCGAGGAATCCTTGACCCCGGCCCGCCGCTTGACCCAGCTTTTGGCAATGTCCCCGAACTGACCGGCCACCGCCACGACCGGCGACAGCCAGAGCAGGACCGGCGGGACATCGGTGTAAAGGACGAAGACAAAGCCCACGAGCGCCGCGCCGATCCAGCCGGCAATCGTGCCCGACCAGGTCTTTTTGGGGCTGATGGCCGGCCAGAATTTCGGCCCCCCGATAAGCCGCCCGGCGAAATAGCCCGACATATCCGACGCGGTCACAACAAAAAGCAGCCACAGGACCGCCGGGATACCGGTGGCGCGCAGCATGAGAAAGCCCGCTGCGGCGATCATCAAGCCGAGGGCGAACAGCCCGATCGCCGGACGGTCACGGCGCGGTGTCACCATCAGGGCAAGCGCCGGAATGCCAAGCAGGCCCCAGGCAAGCGGCGGCCAGAGCAGGGATGTCCAGAGAAACAGGCAGAGCCCGGCCAGCAGGCCCAGCGCATAATCCAGCATCGGCGTCGGCGTCGGGGCGGTCAGGCGGGACAGCTCCCACATCATTCCGGTCACGGCAATCAGCACGAGCACCAGAAAGACCGATCCGCCGACGGCTATGGCGAAGCCTCCGACGACGACCATCACAGCAGCCGACAACACCCTTGGTCGCAGATCAGCCCATCGCTCGGCGGCGCTCATCCCGAGGCCACCCCGCCAAAGCGCCGCTCGCGGTTGCCGAACCGCGCCACGATGCTGGCCAGTTCGGCGGGCGTGAAGTCGGGCCACAGCGTCGGGGTGAACTCGTATTCGGCATAGGCCGCCTGCCAGGGCAGAAAGTTCGAGGTCCGGGTTTCGCCGCTGGTGCGGATCACCAGGTCGGGGTCGGGCAGACCCGAGGTGTCAAGCCGCTGCGAGATGAGCTTGTCCGTCACGTCCTGCGGCGCAAGGCGACCTTCGGCCACATCGACGGCGATGGCCTTGATGGCGCGCGACAACTCGTCGCGGCCGCCGTAATTGATGGCCACGGTCAGGTTGAGCCGGGTGTAAGGGGCCGTGCGCTTTTCGATCCCCTCCATCAGGCGCTGCAATTTGGGGTCCAGCCGCAAGCGGTCGCCGATGAAGCGCATCCGCACGGATTCGGCGGCGAGCCGGTCGGCCTCGCGCTCGATATAGCGGGCGAAGATCGACATGAGGCCGAGGACCTCTTCGGTCGAGCGTTTCCAGTTTTCGGTCGAAAAGGCGTAGATGGTCAGCCAGCGAATGCCGAGGTCGGGCGCACAGCGCACGATCTCCGTGACCCGCTCGGCCCCCTTGCGGTGGCCGACCAGCCGGGGCCAGCCGCGTTCGGTGGCCCAGCGGCCATTGCCATCCATGATGATGGCGACGTGTTCGGCCTGTTTAATACTGTCGCCCGCTGCCATCGCCTGTCCTGCCCACTTAGCACCGCCGCCGAATAATTTTCGACGAAAATTCTTGTTTTGCGTCCGCCGCGTCTAAACCTGCATGATCTCGTGTTGCTTGCTCTCAAGCGCCCGGTCGACACCCTGGATGGCCTTGTCGGTGATATCCTGCACCTCTTCGGACCACATCTTCTGATCGTCCTCGCCCATGCCCGCCGCCTTGGCCTTCTTGATCTGGTCCATCCCGTCGCGGCGCACGTTGCGGATCGCCACCTTGGCATTCTCGGCATAGGTGGCGGCAACCTTGGACAACTGGCGGCGGCGCTCCTCGTTCAGTTCGGGGATCGGCAAGCGGATCAGCGGGCCATCGCTGATCGGATTGATGCCGATGCCGCTTTCGCGGATGGCCTTTTCGACCTTGCTGACCATGGCCTTGTCCCAGACGTTGATGACCACCATGCGCGGTTCTGGCACATTCACCGTGCCAAGCTGATTGATCGGCGTCATCTGGCCGTAGGCATCCACCATGATCGGCTCGACGATCGACGCCGAGGCACGACCGGTGCGCAAACTGGCGAATTCGGTCTTGAGCGCATTCATGGCGCCGTCCATCCGGCGTTGCAGCGCATCAAGGTCAATTTCGATTTCGTCAGCCATTGTCTTCCCCAGGGTGCCTTGCGTTGCGGTTCTATATCAGGATGCGGCGTTGATGGTATAGGGGTCAGGGCCTTTTCGCCTGAACCTTGGTGTAGGTGCCCTGCCCCGACAGAATTCCCCTGAAGCCACCCGGTTCGTCCAGCGAAAAGACGATGATCGGCAAATCGTTGTCCCGCGCGAGCGCAATGGCGCTTGCATCCATCACCCCCAGGTTCTTTTGCAGCACCTCGTCATAGGTAACGACGTCATAACGCTTGGCATCGGGGAATTTCTTGGGGTCCTTGTCATAGACGCCGTCGACCTTGGTGCCCTTGAAGATCGCCTGACAGGCCATTTCGTTGGCGCGCAGCGTCGCGGCGGTATCGGTGGTGAAATAGGGGTTGCCGGTGCCGGCGGCAAAGATGCAGACGCGCTTTTTCTCGAGGTGGCGCACGGCGCGGCGGCGGATGTAGGGCTCGCAGACCTGATCCATCGGGATGGCCGAGATCACCCGGGTGAAGACGCCGATCTCCTCCAGCGCCGATTGCATGGCAAGGGCGTTCATCACGGTGGCAAGCATGCCCATGTAGTCGGCTGTCGTGCGCTCCATCCCCTGGGCGCTGCCTTGCAGGCCGCGGAAGATGTTGCCACCGCCGATGACCATGCAGATCTCGACGCCGAGGTCATGGACGGACTTCACCTCGGCTGCGATGCGCTGGACGGTCGGTGGGTGCAAACCGTAGCCCTGATCGCCCATCAGGGCCTCGCCGGAGATCTTCAGCATGACTCGGGAATAGGTGATCTTGTGGTCGGCCATGAGAAACCCCTGAATGTTGCGCCCGGCTTGGCATTGGTCGCAAAATGTCGCAAAACGGCGGCGGGTTCAACCTCATGATGCGCGCCGGGGGCCAGCGCCCGGAACCCCCGGGATATTTGTGGACAGATAATGATGCAGGTCGTGGCAGCGATTTCGCGCGAGTTGCCGGTGTTGATCGCGGGGCCGACGGCATCGGGCAAATCGGCGCTGGCGATGGAACTTGCGGCGCGGGACGGGCGGGTGGTGGTGAATGCCGACGCGCTGCAGGTCTATGCGTGCTGGCGGGTGTTGACGGCGCGACCTGGCCTTGCCGATGAGGCGGCGGTGCCCCATGCGCTTTACGGGCATGTAGCGCGGGACGCGGTGTGGTCGGTTGGCCACTGGCTGCGGCAGGTCACAGGGCTTCTGGACCGGCCGGTGGTGATCGTGGGGGGTACGGGACTGTACCTTACGGCGCTGACCGAAGGGCTGGCCGAGGTGCCGCTGATACCCGCCGAGGTGCGGGCGGCGGCGGACGAGCGCCGGCTTGCGGGCGATTTGCCGGGTCTGGTCGCCGAACTGGACGACGAGACCGCCGCACGGACCGATCTGGCCAATCCCGCACGGGTGCAGCGCGCGTGGGAGGTACTGCAGGCGACGGGGCGCGGGCTGGGCTGGTGGCAGGGACAGACCGGCGCGCCGGCCTTGCCGCTGGCGCGGGCCGAGGCGCTGGTGCTGCGCCCAGAGGTCGATTGGCTGAACGCGCGAATCGATTCGCGCTTTTCCGCCATGTTGGATGGCGGCGCGCTGGACGAAGTGCGGGCCGAGCTGCCATTTTGGGACCCGGTCCGCCCCTCTTCGCGGGCGATCGGGGCGGCGGAACTGGTTTCCCATCTGCGCGGCGAGACCGATCTGGCCACCGCGCGCGACGCCGCCACCTTGGCCACAAGGCGCTTTGCCAAACGGCAGCGGACGTGGTTCCGCTCGCGCATGGCGGCGTGGAAAGGCGTCACATTGCGTTAACCTTTCCGCTTCAGACCGGCACTTTTCGCAAGAATGTGAAGTTTGACGTCGGGTGGCCACTTTTTCGCTTGGGTTGTGAGGCAAGGCCGGTTTATCAGAGATCCGAACGCCCAAGAGACGGACGATGCAGAACACAAACGCCGCCACCCCTTTCCGCCTAGTAGCAATCCCCAGACTGGCAGCCGGTGGTCGGTGGCGGGTCGAGGCCATGCGGTCGCTGTCGGAGGCCTGTTTCCTGTGGTTCACCAAGGGTCAGGGCCGCATCACTCTGGCGGGCGTCACCCGCGGTTACACCGCCCATAACGGCATCTTCATTCCGCCGGGCGTCATGCACGGCTTTGAGGTAAACCCGCAAGTCTTTGGCACCGCAGTTTTTTTCGGAAAGAACTGCCGGGTAACGCTGCCATCGCAGCCCCTGCATCTGCGCATCAGGGAAGTGCATGCCCAGCAAGAGCTGAATGTCACCCTTGACGCCATCCAGCGCGAACTGGACGCCACCTCCCCCGCCCATGACCGCGCGGCCGAGCATCACCTTGGCCTTCTGGGGGTGTGGCTGGAGCGGCAGGGTGTCAAGGCGCAGGTCGAGGCGCCGCGTCCGGATGCCGCAAGACGCCTGGTCACGCGCTATACCGCGCTGATGGAGCAGGAGTTTCGCAGCGGTGCGGGCGTGGGCGAAATGGCGGCGAAACTGGCTGTCACCCCGACCCATCTGACGCGCTGCTGCCAGCAGACCTGCGGCAGATCGGCCATCGAATTGCTGCAGGATCGCCGGATCTTTGAAGCCCGCCGCATGCTGAGCGAAACCCAGCTGCCAATCGGTCGCATCGGCGCCGAACTTGGGTTCACCTCGGCCGCTTATTTCACCCGAGCGTTCCAGCATCGCACCGGGTCCTCGCCGTCAGCTTTCCGCCGCAGCCAGTAGCCCCACTGCCCGTCCTACCCGAATCGTCCGCCTTAACGGAAATTCCGCTGGCCGGGCGGAAATTGCGTTCGACAACCGAATCGCCGCCGCTTTCGCAAAACTAGCGGCCCAATGTCGCAAAAGTTATAGCGAGTGGCGATTCCGGACGTTGACGCAGGGGGCCAAAAGATGCGGAATGCTGTGGTGATGACTGCCACTTGCAGAACGCGCGTCGGACATCGTCCGCTCCGGGGAGGGGGCTGGCAGTGACGCGGCGGCAAGGCAGCCCATCTCCGAGAATGAAAAGTCACAAGACGCAATAATGATCTGGGCAAAGCCTGACAGGGAGACGACACATGACCTACCACTCGAAAACCAAGGCGCTGCATCCCGCAGCCGTAATGCACGCACAGGAAGTGCGTGACGGCAAGCTGGACCGCCGCGAATTCCTCGTCCGCACGACGGCACTGGGTGTGTCGGCGGCGGCGGCTTACGGCCTTCTTGGCCTCGACGCCCCGGCCGCGATGGCCGAGGAGATGACCATGGGCGGCACGCTGCGCATGAACATGGAAACCAAGGCGCTGAAGGACCCGCGCCTGTTCGACTGGTCGGAACTGGCGAACTTTGCGCGCGGCTGGCTGGAATACCTGGTCGAATACAACAACGACGGCTCGCTGCGCGGCATGCTGCTGGAAAGCTGGACCGTCAACGACAACGCCACCGAATATCTGCTGAACGTCCGCAAGGGCGTGACCTGGACCAATGGCGATGCCTTCACCGCCGCCGATGTGGCCTTCAACATCACCCGCTGGTGCGATGGCAATGTCGAGGGCAACTCGATGGCCGGCCGCATGGCTGCGCTGGTTGACCCGGCGACCAAGATTGCCCGCGAAGGCGCGATCGCTGTCGTGGACGATGCCACGGTCAAGCTGACCTTGCTGACGCCCGACATCACCGTCATCGTCGGCATGGCCGATTATCCGGCGGCAATCGTGCACCAGTCCTATGATGGGGGCGATCCTTCGGTCAAACCGATCGGCACCGGCCCCTATCTGCCCGAGACCAACGAAGTGGGCGTCAAACAGGTTCTGGTGAAGAACACTGAGCATCCGTGGTGGGGAACCGAAGTTTATGGCGGCCCTTATCTGGACCGTATCGAATACATCGACCTTGGCACCGACGAAGCAGCGACGGTGGCTGCGGCCGGTTCGGGCGAACTGGATGCGGTCTATGCCTCGACCGGCGAGTTCATCGACCAACTCGACGCCCTTGGCTGGACCAAATCGGAAGCAGTCACCGCCGCCACCATCGCGGTGCGTTTCAACCAGACCCAGGCGCCCTATACCGACGCAGCCGTCCGCAAGGCGCTAATCAAGGCCGTGGACAACAAGGTCGTGCTGGAACTGGGCTATTCGAACCGCGGCACCCTGGCCGAAAACCACCATGTCTGCCCGATTCATCCGGAATACGCCAAACTTGCGCCGCTGGTCGTTGATCCGGCCGCTGCCAAGGCCGAGATTGACGCGGCGGGTCATGCCGAAACCGAGTTCGACCTGATCTCGATCGACACGCCTTGGCAATCGGCCACCTGTGATGCGGTTGCGGCTCAGATCCGCGACGCCGGCATCAAGATCAAGCGGACGGTCATGCCGGGCTCGACCTTCTGGAACGACTGGACCAAGTACCCGTTCTCGGCGACGGAATGGAACATGCGTCCCCTGGGCGTGCAGATCCTCGCTTTGGCCTATCGGTCGGGCGAGGCGTGGAACGAGGCCGGGATGGCAAATCCCGAGTTTGATACGCTGCTGGCCGAGGCCCTGTCGATCTCTGACGCGGCCAAGCGGTCGGAAGTGATGGCCAAGATCGAAACGATCATGCAGGACACCGGCGTGATGGTTCAGCCCTACTGGCGCTCGATCTTCCGGCACTTCGACGCCAAGGTGAAGGGGGCCGACATGCACGCGACCTTCGAGCATCACCACTACAAGTGGTCGATCTCGGCCTGATCCCCGGTCATCGAAACAGGGGGCGCGCGGCAGGACCGTGCGCCCCGCCATTCCTGAACTGGCTGCACCTCAGACCCGCCGGCCCTGCCGGGCGGGGTGATGCCCCGAACGCGGGACGGAAAAGCCCATGCTGATGTTTGTTCTTCGTCGTCTAGGGGTCATGATCCTGACCGCGCTGGCGCTGACTTTCATCGTCTTTTACCTGACAAACCTGCCGCCAAACCTGGAAAAGCTCGCCAAATCCGAGGCTTCGGTGCGGATGACCGATGAACAGGTGGTGAAATGGATCGACAACAACGGCTTTTCCACGCCGGTTTTGTCGCGCTATGGCCAATGGCTCGGCGTGTTGCCCGGTTGGGTCAAGACGCTGGAAAGCGGCGAGGTGCGAGGACGCTGCATCGACAAGGGTCAGGAGCCGACAACCGCAGACCGCTTCTGTGGTCTGGCACAGGGTGACTGGGGCATGTCCACCGTGTTCAAACGCCCGGTGACCGACATTCTGGGCCGCGGCCTTGGCCAGACCGGCTGGCTGATGCTGGCGGTCATGCTGGTGATGGTGCCGACCTCGCTGATCCTGGGCGTGCTGTCCGGCATGCGCGAGGGCAGCCGCACCGACCGGGTGCTGTCCACCTTTGCCATCGCCACCACCGCCACCCCGGAATATGTGTCGGGCGTCATTTTCATCGCGCTGTTCGCCAGCGCCACCACGGGCCTGTCACCCCTTTTGGCCGAATGGGGCTGGATCGAGGGCCGGACCCTGTTCATGGGCACTGCGACCTCTGCCATGGATGACATCACCTTCTGGAACTTTGCCCTGCCGGTGATGACCATCGCCCTTTACGGCATCGGCTACATCGCCCGCATGACCCGCGCCTCGATGACCGAGGTGATGACGGCGCAGTACATCCGCACCGCGCGGCTGAAAGGCGTCAGCTTCGGTCAGGTCGTGATGCGCCACGCGCTGCGCAACGCGCTGATAGCGCCCTTTACCGTGATCATGCTACAATTCCCGTGGCTTCTGAACGGCGTCGTGATCGTCGAAACCCTGTTCAATTACAAGGGCTTCGGCTGGACTCTGGTGCAGGCCGCGGGCAACAATGACATCGAGCTGCTGCTGGGCTGTTCGGTGGTCGCCGTCTTTGTCGTTCTGGTGACACAGCTGATCTCCGACATCGGCTATGTCTTCCTGAACCCCCGTATTCGACTGAGTTAAGGAGCGCACCAATGGAACCACTCTCATGGGGCGGTGTGCTTTCGGGCATGTTCGTGCAGTTCCTGCCCGTCTGGGTCGCGCTGGTCGCCAGCTTCTTCCTTGCCATCCGGTTCAAACGCAGGCTGGGCCTGTTCGGCAAGCTCTTTGACAGCCCGGTCGGCATGTTCGGCTTTGCCATCGTGATGTTCTGGGTGTTCACGGCGTTCTTCGCCGACATGATCATCACCATGGACCCCCTGGCGCAGTTCTCCGGCTCCAAGAATGCCATTGTCGGCTCGGCGCTGAAGAACCCGGAAGAGG
>JANMCI010000012.1:0-4728 GCA_031361245.1 Rhodobacterales bacterium | reverse complement strand
CAAAGCCCGGCGCTATCTTTATTGGGTCATTGCAAATACCGTGCTGAGCGCTGCGATGATCAGCCTTTTCGTGATCGAGACCGCACTTCAGCAGACGAACGGGGGGCATTTTACACCCTTGTTCTTCCTGTTTGCCGCCTCGCTGTTCGCGGCAATGAACAACCATCAACTGATGGCCGCGCTGACCATCCGCCTGGTCATATATGGTGCGACTTTTGTCTATATCTCTCTGATGGACATCCTGCCATCTCCGCCGCCAATAACGTCCCAGCCCTGGTTGCAGTTCTTTACAACGATATTCGTTCTGTATTTCATTCTTGATTGCTCGTTCGTATTCCTGAAGCTCTATCGCCGTAATCTGAAACAGATGGACGATCTGAGGCTGGAACACGAAAAGACGCTGCATGCGTATGAGGTGAAATCAAAGTTCCTGTCGACCGTCAGTCATGAGCTGCGCACGCCGTTGACCTCGATCAAGGCGTCGCTGGATCTTATCAACATGGGTGTTGTTGGGCCCGTGCCCGACAAGATGGTTCCGATCCTGCAAAATGCCGGAAAGAACAGCAAGCGGTTGGCGGATTTGATCAACGACCTGCTTGACGTGCAAAAGATCGAAGCGGGCGAAATGGTCTATCACTTCCTGCCCGTCAATGTGCGGAGTCTCGTGCTGGAATCCATCGAGGCCAACAGAGGCTTGGCGGATCACCTTGGTATTGAGTTTGAAACCCGGTTTCCCACTGCGGACTGCTATCTGGACGGTGACGACGCGCGCCTGATGCAGGTGATGGCAAATCTTATGTCGAACGCGCTCAAGTTCTCGAAGCGCGGTTGCAAGATTGAGGTTTTCGTCGACAGCGGGAACGACCGGGTCCGGATTTCCGTCAGGGACAGCGGTGTCGGGATCTCGCCCGATGCCCGTGAACTTGTCTTTGGAAAATTCACCCAGATCGATTCGTCGGACCAGCGTCAGGTCGGAGGAACCGGCTTGGGCATGCATATCTCCAAGCAAATCGTCGAGAAACACAGTGGCATTATAGATTACCACAGCGTGATGGGGCAGGGGACGACGTTCTTTGTCGAGTTTCCCGAAAAGAAGGTCGTGCACAACACCGATCTGGCAGCGGCCTGAGGAATATTTTAAGGTGAGCGTCCTGCGTTCAATTGACGGGCCACCTGGGATAGGGTTTCCGGCTCGATGATCCACATGCCCGGTCAAAGACCAGAGGCCGCGAAACCGCTCATCACCGAAGATCCGGAACGAAGCCGCGGCACTGAGTTCAGTGCTGCGGGGCCATCCGTTAATCAATTCGGCGAAACCACAGCGGACTTCCTGTTCTGCGTCTCAGTGTGGTCACGTTTCGATCACATTTGATCCAAATTGTGTTGTTAGGCCTCAGTTTGAAACAGCGGGGATCAACCCCATCGCCTTCCAGAATAGAAGGGTGATTGTCGTGAGTCTTATGTTTGCGCATCAGGAAGAAGATCCGGCCGAACTGTTGCCCGGGACTCGTCTGTTGAACGGTTTGTATCAGATCGTGGAGCCGCTGCAGAAGGGCGGGTTTGCGATGACCTATGTGGCCCGCGACAGCCTTGAGCGGCACGTCGTGATCAAGGAGTGCTTTCCGGCCGGGATCTGCGAGCGGGTGGGCGGTCTGGTGCGGGCAATCTCCCCGGCGGTCGAGGCGCAATTCGCCACGCTCAAGCAGCAGTTTCTGCGCGAAGCCCACGGCGTGGCCACGCTGAAGCATCCCCATGTCGTCGCGGTCCATCAGGTCTTTGAAGAGAACAACACCGCCTATATGGCGCTCGATTATGTAGCGGGCATGGATCTGATCTCGTTGCTGGACGACGAGCCGGAGCGGCTTACAGCGGGCTTCTTTGAGGCGACCCTGCGGGAGACGCTGAAAGCGGTCCGCCATATCCACGCCAACGGGATTCTGCATCGGGACATTGCACCGGACAACATCCGGGTGGACGCAGCTGACCGGATCACACTGATCGACTTTGGTGCCGCCAGTGCGCGCACGGCCAAACCGGAGAGCACCGAGGGCAACGTCCCGGCGGTCAAGGACGGCTACTCGCCGCCGGAATTCTACCGCACCAATGAGGTGCATGATTTCTCGAGCGACCTCTATTCCGTAGCGGCAACCTTCTATCACATGATCACCGGAGCACCTCCGCCGGACGGTCTTGCGCGCGCCGAGGCCGTTCTGGCTGGCGCGGCGGACCCCTATGTCGCGCTGGAGGCCGGGGACTGGAATTGCGGCTACCACGTGATTGCGACGATTGATCTGGCCCTGCAAATCTCAAGAGAGAGCCGCCCGCAAAGCGCGGAACTGTGGTTGAAATCGCTGGACGAGATGCCAAAGGTGCGTCCCGCGCCGCCGAAAGTCTACGTTTTCGACCCGGCCCTGGATGCGGCGATTTCCACGCTTGTGCGGGACGTGAACAAGACCTTTGTGGCAGTTTCGACCCGGCCGCTGCGCGACCCGAAAGCCAAAGAATCACCGGAGGCGCCGAAGCGCAAGCAGTGGGTCGATATCATCGGCAATCCGATTTTCGATCTGGAGGACTGGGCGAGGCAGCAGGAAGCCATCAGCCGGCCCACCGGGAAAACCTACGCCGGCTCGGGTGATGTCTTCGGACCGATGCATGACCTCGTGGCGAAATACGGCCGCACCCCAACGCCGATGCCCGACCACCGCTCGCCCGCCCGAAAGTCCTTTATCGCCGGTCTGCTCTCGCGCTGCTTGTCGCGAAACCCCGAAACCTGTCCCACCTAACGCTCGCTCAGACGGAGATCCCATTTCATGAACTTCATCCGCAACATCATCGCTGAGAAGCGCGGCGCCGCCGCGCAAGTCATGCCGAAGCCCGCACCGGTGCTTGGAGAGCGCTTTGACGAAGCCGTTCCGGCAAAGTCCTTGATCGACGCCATTGTCGCGCCATCGGAGCCGACTGATCTGGCCGATCTCGTGAGCAAGGCACCTGAGGGGAATTTCTTCGCGACCGAGGACAGGGATGCCGGGCCCCAGGCGGCGATTTTCGCGCCTGCGCCACTGGTCGCTCCGGGCCCATCCGGTATGGAGGCGGCCCACAGCTATTTTGCAGAGCCGGCCAAAGACCTGGCGCCGGAAGGCGGCGATCACCATGACGGCGGGGCGCTTCGGCTTACCAAGATCGCGACATCTCACGAAGACGCGGCGGCACCGGCGCGCTCATTCGCGAGCGCTGCGGCCCAGACAGCCGTCAGCCCGGCGATCAGTGCGTCACATCAACCCGATCTCAGCGAAATGCCGTTTGTCAGCGTTCAGCCCAAAAGCCGGGTTGAGGACGTGATCACCGATGCGGGAATTCAGGTTCCTCCGCC
Source organism: Rhodobacterales bacterium (assembly GCA_031361245.1). Lineage (GTDB taxonomy): Bacteria > Pseudomonadota > Alphaproteobacteria > Rhodobacterales > Rhodobacteraceae > Stagnihabitans. The sequence continues at coordinate 1,358 of JANMCI010000012.1, read as the reverse complement.
GGCTGCAGGCCGGGGGTCGAGCCGGTCGGGCCGGGTCAAGACACGGCTACTGGGGTTCAATCCAGAGAGCCTAGGGCTGGCCAATCCGTTCGAGAAAGAGGAAAGCCGGACCAACGACGCCTTCCCGGTGGCCTGGCTTGTGGTGGTCGACGGGCCGGGCCGCGGCGCGTCCTATGCCCTGCATGACGGTGTCTCGAGGATCGGGCGCGGCGACGATCAGACCGTCTGCCTCAACTTTGGCGACAACAGCATTTCGCGCGAAAACCACCTGTCGATCGCCTATGATTCCGAACAGAACGCGTTCTACATCGGGCAAAGTGGCCGCTCCAACATCGTCCGGCTGAACAACAAGCCGCTGCTCAGCACCGAACAGGTGCGCAATGGCGACCAGATCCGGGTCGGTGAGACCACGCTGCGCCTTGCGGCGTTGTGCAGCGACGATTTCTCCTGGGCCCCGAAATCCTGAGAAGAAGCGCATCATGTTTGACGAGTACGAATATCTTTATGACGCGGCCAGCACGGCAGCGATCGGGCGCCGGGACTTGCAGGAAGATGCGATCGTGATGCATTTCCCGGAAGGCTCCGGCCTTGGTTATGTGGTTCTGGCCGACGGGATGGGCGGTCATGCCGCGGGGGATGTCGCAAGCAAGATCGTGGTCCAGGAATTCTTTGCCGCGCTCAGGCAGCACCTTGAGGACCCCGCCAATCTTGAGCGCAACATGGGTGCCATTCTGCGCGACGCAATGGACCGCGCCAATGATGAGGTTGCTCGTCGTGCCGCAGACTGGCCCGACCAGACCGGGATGGGTTCGACGCTGGTGGCGCCCCTGATCGTCAGAAACCGGCTTTACTGGATTTCGGTCGGGGACTCGCCCCTTTACCTTTTGCGCGGAAGCCGGTTGACGCGACTGAACCAGGAACATTCGATGGCACGCCGGCTGGACCGCATGGTGCTGAACGGCCAGTTGTCGCAAAAGGATGCCGATCGCAACCCGGACCGCGACTGCCTGACATCGGTGTTGCTGGGTGCCAACGTCCCGGAAATCGACTGCCGCGACCAGCCGCTCGATCTAGCTTACGGTGATGTCCTGATTGTTGCCAGCGACGGTCTGCTCTTCATTGACGAACAGCGCATCGCCGGGGTGGTTTACGACAACCGCGACCGGACCAGCGCTGAAATCAGTGCGCTGTTGCTTCAGGAAATCCGTTCTCAGGACGATCCTTATCAGGACAACGTGTCAATCGGCGTGATCAAGGTCGGCAGGCCCGAGGCTGTGGCCCCGCACATCGTTCGCCCGCTTGCGGACATGGTGGCACCCCATCCGACACTGGTAAAGCGCACGACCATCCATTTGCAC
>JANMCI010000553.1:0-4522 GCA_031361245.1 Rhodobacterales bacterium | reverse complement strand
CCGATCAGCGTATCATCGTCTGAAGTGCCATCAATAGTTGCCATTTGACGATCCCCTCGGTTAAAAGTGAACTTCGACCGCTAGGTGATTCATATACAATTCAACATATTGGAACTAATAGCAGTGCCTGCCGAGGCATGCTATAATCTATAAGAAGCATCAATACAGTTTAGACGTCCACGATTGATGCATTTTGCGGAACTCAACAGCAGATACACGAATCAGTGCCATCAACGCTTGACAAAATTCAAGATAACAAACCGGCTCTGTCAAAGCAAATTCTTGCGCGTGGATGTGCGGTCGCCTAGGGTCTGGACTTCGGTAACGGGGCCGTCCCAGTCTGTCCGTCGTCGAATGATTTGGAACAGCCTCGCTGATTTTGGAGCAGAAGGCGCGGGCTCATCGGTTTCATTTTATGCTGCTTGACGCTGATGGTTCAAGCGGCGGTTTTGGATGGTTTGGTGTTTGATGCGCCTCCTTTCTGCCAGGATGGTTTCGCCTCGACCAAAGGAGATGTTGGCTGGGGTGAAGTTGCCGATGCTTTCGTGGTAACGATGGTTGTTGTAGTGGTCGATGAAGGCGGCGATGGCGGCTTCGAGTCCGCCTTCGAGGAAGCAGTTTGCCAGAAGGATGCGGTTCTTGAGGGTCTTGCGCCAGCGTTCCGTTGCCCGGCAGCGGTTTGTATTGAAACCGCGAGAGGAGATTTTACCTTGGGTCAGGTGGTGCAAGGGCGCACCGAGGACGTACTTCATGCCTTTGTCCCGGAAGTATTTGGCCAGATCCTCGGCGATGTAGGACGAGCCATTATCGCTGAGAAGCCGCGGTTAGTGCAGAACTCTGGCGCTGCCGCAGCCGGACGCGGCCAAGACGAAGTCGAGCGTGTCGGTCACATCTTCAGCCCGCATGTTTTCGCTGATCTCGGACAATGAGTAGATCCAACGTTGGCAAAATGCAGGCCTGCTTGGTGCTGCGCCGCAATGAACTGGTTCGGGTCAGCCGTGCTTGTCGGACACATGCTTTGGCTGCACGGACCAAGCGGCAGGCTTGTCGTCTTTGTCGGCCATGGCAACCGCCTCGGTCGATTGCACCTTGTTAGGTGCGTGATGCGCTGGCGCATAGATCGCATAGACCTTCATCGGCTCTGTCCCGGTATTCGTGATGTTGTGCCACGTCCCTGCGGGAACAAGGACACACCAGCCGTCCGAAACCTCGTTGTCAAAAGTAAGGTTATCTTTCGCCTCGCCCATTTGTGCCCGGCCGACGCCCGCCTCAAGGCGCAAGAACTGATCGGTCTCGGGGTGCGCTTCAAGGCCAATGTCGCCGCCGACCGGGATCGACATCAGCGTGACTTGCAAGTAGCGACCGCTCCAGGCGACGGAACGGTAATCCTCATTGTGGGTCGTCGCGCGTTCAATGTCGAACGACTGCGGCTGCGGCCCGATGTCTTTGATCCTGTCGGCTGTTGTGTTCATGTCTCATTTCCTCAAACGGAGCTCCATCCGCAGGATATGGCAGCTTAGCCGACGGGGTGTGCTGATCTGGGATGGCCGCGCCACAAACTTCGACTATCCAGAAGCACGTCAGCGCAACTGCGGCCGATCCCGATCAAGTTAGGCCCGGTCGAAACCTCCATGCTGAACCAGTGAGCTAATGGGTGGTGTCAGACGGATGCGAACTCGTCTCAGTTTTGCAGAACGGGCAATCTGTTAGGCCGCAAAGGGGCCACGCCACTCGGCAAGAGCGGCGGCGCGGCTGGCCTTGAAATTCTGTCGGCTGTAGAGGGCGCACTCCTGGTTGAAACGATTGAAGACCGAGGCGTGGACGGACGCGAACTTCTGTAACGTTCGCATCCGCTTGAAGCGGGGCGGCGCTCGGTCTGGTCTTCGGTACGGCTGGTAAGCCTCTCGATTTGCATGATCACCCAGCCACGCCGAGCCGCCCCACGAGGTTTCTCACATTCGACACCTGCCATTCGCCCCGCCGCGTGCGCATCCCCCGCCGGTTCAATTCCGCCGCAATCGTCCGAAACGACGCATGCCCCGCAGACCGGATATCCCGCAGCACCGGCGCCAGCTCCTCGGCGAACCGATCCGCGTTGTCCCTGACCGCCGCGCGGAGCGCCACAGCGCCCTTGCCAGCGCGCCTCAGGGCATCCGCCCCGTTGGGGTTGCCGAGCCGCACCCCGCGCCCTTTGGCCACTGCCAGCGCCTCTTTGGTCCTCCGCGAGATGGCCTCCCGCTCGGCCTGTGCCACGAGCGCCATGATGCCCACAGTCAGGTCGTTGGGTCTGGCATGTCCACGGCCAAGGTATTCTTCTTCAAAGTGCACTTCCGAGAGGGAACGTCAGCTTCGCTGGAGAGCCCGTTGAACGTGGCAATGGGCCAGACGAAGAATTGTCTTGAAACGAAGCCGGCGACGGCTCAACAATTGCTGACGGAGCGCCAACTTGCCGCCGATGAGGAGGCGAAAGATATGTTTCAGTCCTCTCGGGTCGGATATCTGATGGCCTGTTCGCTCCAGGCGCTTTGGCTTTGTCCTGTGGCAGCCGAAGATGCCGGGGCGCGGGCCCTGCCTCGCACTGGCGACTATGTCGCTGGCCCCTACCAAACCCACGGGCAGGTGGTGGCAACGACCGATGTTCGCACGCTCGGGTGTCCGCAATGCGATCCGGTCCCCCGGATTCTTGCGACGGCGGATTTCAACGCTGACGGACTGCCCGAATTCGTACTTACATTCGAGAGCTTCGATCTCACGCGAAAGCCCATCGACGTCCCGACCCAGATGGCCATCGTTTCGGCTGACGGCAAGCCATACCCTGGCATCACCGCGCTGCCCGCCCGCGTCCATCCCCGCGAAGCCGTGGTTGCAGATTTCAACGGCGACGGCATCGATGATCTGTTCGCGGCTGCGCAAGGACCGGATGGCCGGCCTTTCCCGGGCGAACAGAATGTCCTTCTTCTTAGCCAAGGCGCCGGTCGACTGGAGGATGTCTCGTTCACCAATCTGCCCATCAAAGATGAGATGGCGCATGGCGCGGCAGCGGGCGATATCGATGGCGACGGCGATCTTGACCTGATCGTCGTCACGAACGCCGGCGGAGGCAGAGCAAAACTGGAAACATATTTTCTGATCAACGACGGTACAGGAAAGTTCAATTTATCTCCGGGATCGGCACATCTCCCGGCTGGCCCAAGTCGCAAGCGCAACTACTTTCTTACCGCCCGGTTCAGCGACATAAATCAGGACGGAAACGTCGACCTGATGATGGCGGGAAGCGCTGACATGGGCCAGAACAGCCTGCTACTCTACGGCGATGGAACCGGCAATTTTCGAGACAGCAATGTGAAGCTGCCGCGTTCACCTTTTGGCACAAAGGCCTATACCACCGATATTGATGTTGTGGATCTTGATGGAGACGGCGACAAGGACGTCATTCTTTTGAACTGCGCGATCATCGGCAAGCAGGTTTTCAAGGGACTCTACATTCAGACTCTGATCAACGATGGGGGCAAGTTTCAGGATGAGACGGGCGTTCGAATATGGGGCCAGGACTGGCCCGCTCCCGGGGATTTTGCCATTCCGCACAACTTGACACTAGCCGACCTGAACGGCGACGGCGCACCCGATTTTGTTGTGCAATCCTTGAACCCAGTGTGGAACAAGACGCCAGGTGATGTACCAGCGCAGATCGGAATCAATGACGGTCATGGTCATTTCAACCCGGTTACGCCAGAATGGCTGGACCCGTCGGAAGGCCATCGGGCGCGAGAGCTGTTGCCTGCGCTTTCGGGCGATCACTGGATTATCGCGGGTGAGAGCCTGTTTGGAGAGCCAACGGCGACGGATTTTCGAACGTACGGTCAACGACTGACGATATTTCGATAGAAGATATGTCAGGCTGCGGTTCTGCCCAGCGATCGATCCTGCGCGTTACAATGTCAGTCGCCCCACCAGATTCCGCACATTCGACACTTGCCATGTCCCGCTGCGCCGCGTCCGCATTCCGCGCAGGTTCAGTTCAGTCGCGATGGCGCGCAGCGAGACGTGCCCTTGCGCCCTGATATCCGCCAGCACGGGCACCAGTTCTTCGGCAAACCGCTCCGCATTGCGCGCGACCGCCGTCCTGAGCGCCCCAGCGCCCTTCCCGGCCCGTCTGAGCGCCTCCGCCCCGTTGGGGTTGCCGAGCTTCACACCCCTCGCCTTGGCCACGGCCAGGGCCTCTTTGGTCCTCCGCGAGATGGCCTCGCGCTCAGCCTGGGCCACCAGTGCCATGATGCCAACGGTTAGGTCATTCGCCTCGGGCATGTCCACCGCCATAAACCGCACGCCGCTGTCGCGCAGGGTAAGAAGGAAGGCGGCGTTCCTCGAGAGCCGGTCCAGCTTGGCGATGACCAGCGTCGCGCCAGTAAGCCGTCCCAACTGAATGGCCGCGGTCAGTTCCGATCGGTTGGCGGTCTTTCCGCTTTCCACCTCGGTGAAGCAGGCGATGACCTTGGCGCCGCGCGATGCGGCGAAGGCGTCG
>JANMCI010000548.1:0-5000 GCA_031361245.1 Rhodobacterales bacterium | reverse complement strand
CCACCCCGCCGTTCTTGCCGAATGGTGCAACACGCCTGGCGCACCGACCATCCTCGTCTATGGCCATTACGACGTGCAACCCCCTGACCCCTATGACAAATGGACCACCCCGCCCTTTCAGCCCGACCTCCGCGACGACCGCCTTTATGCCCGTGGCGTGTCCGATGACAAAGGCCCCCTGCTGATCCCGATCCTTGTGGCCCAGGCCTTTCACGCCGTCCACGGCGCCTTGCCCATCAACCTGAAAATCCTGATCGAGGGCGAAGAGGAAACCGGCAGCCCGCATTTCGAACCCACCGTCGCCCGCCTGCGCGACCGCCTGTCCTGCGATCTGGTCGTGTCCGCCGACGGGGCCATGTGGCGCGCCGACCTGCCCTCGGTCACCGTCGCAAGCCGCGGCCTCGCCGCCCTGGAACTGACCGTCCACGGTGCTGCCAAAGACCTGCATTCCGGCCGTCACGGCGGGTCTGCCCCCAACCCGATCCGCGCCCTGACCCATATGCTCGCCTCCCTGCATGACGCCGCGGGCCATATCACCGTACCGGGGTTTCACGACGGCACCACCCCGCCCGACCCCGCCATCACTGCCGCCATCGCCGGCCTGAACTTTGACCCCGCCGCCTATTTCGACGAGATCGGCGCGCCCCGGCCCGAGCCCCTGCCCAGCGGCACCAAACTGCTGACCGACCAATGGCTGCGCCCGACGCTCGAATTCAACGGCATCAGTGGCGGCTATGGCGGCCACGGCAGCAAGACCGTCATCCCCGAACAGGCCAGCGCCAAGATCACCTGCCGCCTTGTGGCAGGTCAGGACCCCGTGGCCGTCACCGAGGCGATCACCCGCCACCTGCACGCCGTGCTTCCCACAGGCTACAGCCTGAAAGTCCATTCCCGCGGCCCCGGCACGACCGCCTTTGCGCTGGACCCCGACATGCCCGCCCTCAAGATCGCCGAAGATATTCTGACCGACCTTTTGGGCACCAAACCCCTGCGCGTCGCCATGGGGGCCACCATCCCGATCGGCGACGTGTTCCGCCGCCATCTGGGCACCGGCACGATCTTTTTCTCCTTCTCGACCTCGGACGAGGATTACCACGCCCCCAACGAATTCATGCGCCTGTCCAACTTTCGTCTGGGCCAGATCGCCTGGGCGCGGCTGTTTGAACGGTTGGGCGAGGGAGCCACCGCATGACCTTTCCCGATGTCGCAACCCTGTCGGCCCAATATCGCAGCGGCGCGCTGACCCCGGTTCAGGTGGTCGAGACCGCATTGGCACTGCGGACCGAACTGGAGCCGCACTTGAACGCCTTTGCCGACCCCATGACGTCCAGCATCCGCGCGCAGGCCCAGCGCGCCAGCGACGACATTCAGGCCGGCCGCTCCCTTGGGCCGCTGCACGGCATCCCCGTGGCGGTCAAGGATCTGATCGAGGTCGCGGGCACCCCCACCGGCTATGGCTCGCGCGTGCTGCCGCCCAAAATGGCTACGCAGGATGCAACCCTCGTGACACGTCTGCGCGCGGCGGGCGCGATCATCTTTGGCAAGACCAACCTTTTGGAATATGCCTATGGCATTGCCCATCCCGATATCGGCCAGACCAACAACCCCCATGACGTCACCCGCACCGCTGGCGGGTCCAGCGGCGGTTCGGCGGCAGCGGTGGCGGCAGGCATCGTGCCCCTTGCCATCGGCACCGATACCGGCGGCTCGATCCGCATCCCCGCCGCCTATTGCGGCATCGTGGGCGTGAAGCCGACCTTTGGCCTCGTGCCGCTGGACGGCGTGTTCCCACTGTCGCACAGCCTTGATCACGCAGGCCCGCTGGCCCGCAACACCGCCGACGCCGCCTTGCTGTTGCAGGTTCTGTCCGGTCAGGCCATGGACCTGCCGCCCACCCTGCCGCGCCGCATCGGCCTGATCACCGCCCATGTCTCGACAACCGAAATCGGTCAGCCGGTATCGGACCACGTTCTGGCCGTGACCGAACGCCTACGCGCCGCCGGGATACAGTTTGTGCCCATCACGATCCCCGGCCTGTCACAGGCCAATGCTGCCTTGGTCGACATCCTGCACCCCGAGGCCTCGCTGATCCATCAAGAGCTTTTGGCCCTGAACCCTCAGGGTTACGCCCCCGGCACCCGCGCCCAGATACAGGCCGGTTTTCTGACCACCGCCACCGATTACCTGCGCGCCAAGGCGTTTCAGACCACCCTGCGCACGCAAGTCGAACACGCCTTTGCCTCTGTCGACCTGCTGATCAGCCCCGCCGTCCCCTTCGTCGCCCCGCATGAAGACCCGGTGATCGTCGATGGCGAGGACAGCGAGATGCTGGCCAGCGGCTTTGCCAACGTGACCGGCCACCCCTCGCTCAGCCTGCCCTGCGGTCACATTGGCGGCCTGCCGGTCGGATTGCAACTGACCGGCCCCTTCGGCCAGGATGCGCGGCTTTTGGCGCAGGCCCAGGCGATCGAGGCTGTCTTGAGGCAGGTCTGACCCGCGCCGCCAAACCCCGCAGCGCGCGCGCAAGCAAAGGTTAAGATTCGGTAAACGGCGGCGAACAACCATCTGATTTAAAACGATAACCACAGGATCCCACGCGTGGGAGCCCCCGCCAGATCATTCCAAAACCGCAATATCCTCGGCAATGATCTGCCCCAGTTCCAGCAACAAATCCTCGCGGAACTGATCGGCCACCAGTTGCACCCCGACCGGCGTTTTTCCAACTGACCCCGTCGTCACCGTCAGCCCCGGCAGCCCCATCAAAGGCAGGTCAATCTGCGGGGTCTGCGCCTCGATCATCGCATCGAAATCGGCCTGCGAGGCCACGTCGCGGTGGTCGGCAAAAGGCAGTTCCCCCGATACCGGCAGCAGCAAAACCGGATGATTGGCAAAGAAAGCCCGCCACGCCCGCACCAGCCGCGACCGGGCCGGAAAGATATCCATTAACCCGTTCAAATCCAGTTCCGGTGCGTGGCGGCCCAGATTTTCATACACAAACAACGCATCCGGGTCACCCTCGGCATAGATGGCGGCCCCACCCGTCCGCCGCATCTCGGCCAGCCACACCGACAGCTGCAAGGCAACCGCCTCGCGCAGCGGCGGCGTGGCAACCTCCTCAACCTGCCAACCCGCCGCACTGGCCCGGTCAGCGGCAGTCCGCAGCGCGGCCTATATGGCCGGATCAACCTGCATCCCTTCCGGCTCCAGACACAGTGCCAGCCGCCGCGGCTGGTCCGGCCCGACCAGCGGCGCAGGCATCCACTACGGATCGCGCACATCCCGCCCGGCCATCGCCTGCAAGGCCAACCTCAGGTCCGCAACAGACCGCGCAATCGGACCCGAATCCGCCATCAACTGCGCCCCGATCATCCGGTCCGGCCCGCTGGCGTTAAAGGCCGGCACCCGCCCGAGGGACGGCCGCAGCCCATGCACCCCGCAAGCATAGGCGGGATACCGGATCGAGCCCGCAATATCGGTACCATGCCCGATTGGACCCATCCCCACCGTCACCGCCACCGCCGCCCCGCCCGAGGACCCGCCCGGCGTCAAACCGGGGACGCGTGGGTTGACGGTCGCGCCATGCACCAGATTGCGGGTGAACCAGCGCAAGGAAAACGCCGGCGGGTTGGTCCGCCCGATGATGATCGCCCCGGCAGGCCGCAGGTTGGCAACCACAGGGCTGTCTTCGGATGCGTTCAGATCTTCTTGCAGACGCAGACCATTCGTGGTGGCAAAGCCCGTCTGATCGACATTGACCTTGACCGTGACCGGTATACCGCCAAGCGGCCCGGTCTTGTCACCATTGGCGATGGCCAGGTCCACCACATCTGCCGCAGCCAGCGCCTGTTCATCGCAGCGCTGCACGACGGCATTCAGCCACAGATTCAAAACGTCGACCCGCGCCAGCGCTGAGGTAACCAAAGCCCGAGCACTGGTCTGACCCGCGACAAGGGCAGCGCGCATTTCCGTAGCGGTCAGGCTGTAAAGCTGGTTCATATCGGCCCCCGTTGGCGACAAGGTATGGCGGCGCAGGGATCCGCGCGGCAGTTGAATTCTGTTCAAGGTCTACTTTGACGATCCCGCCAGCAACCCCGAATCAGATACCGGCTCAGAAAGATCACCGACAGAAAAGGCATCCGCAGGGCTCTGTTGTGCAAATGGTCTGACGGCCGGGGTTTCCCTATCCCCGGACAGACTTATCCCACGACAGGAACCGGCGTTTGAGTCAGGAGCGGTTGCAACCTCATCCAAGTCGGCATTACTGTCTCACGCGCTTTCTTATTATGACTCCTGACAATCAGGGCGTTGTTGATCGGGCAATGTCTGTAGATCACGGATTGCTTCCTTATTGCTTTATTCCATCAAAGAAGATCAGCATTAGGTACCTATTTCAATCAGGTTGAGCCGGCCCCCGCACCTTCCCCCCGATACACAGAGGAAGGCCCTACGCTTCCTGATCCGTATCCGCGCGATGCCTTTTGTCGGTGGCCAGCCGCTTCCCCCTGAGCCTCGCACTCAGCCCGTCCTTGGCCGCTTTGCCTCGCTACGGTCCCCGATCTGTCACCCTGCCTACTCGCAGGTTCAACAGCCGGTGGGTTTCGTCGTCGCGTTTCTGAGCGGGCCTAGTAGGAGCCGGTGTCCGCTCGGGGTGGGGTAGTACCCGGATCACCGCCACTTTCAGAACGGGAAAGCGGCAAACCGTGGCGACCGTCTTTAGGGTTGGTTGCATTGGCGAACGGTCGGGCGAAACCGATGCAACCCCCTCGGTCATTCAATCAAAGACAGGTCGTCGTCGGCGGCACTGCGCACGAACAGGTCCGACACCATGACGCGCATGCGGGCCAGTTGCTTGGCAGTCGGTTGCCAGCCCCGGCGACGGGACTGCTTCATGATGGATTTGGCGAAGTTCTTGGCCCATTCGTCGGTCGCGGCCTTAATCACCAGATTCCAGTGGAACAGGCATTCTTCGGTGGTGCGTTCGGCTTGGGGGATGCAGGCGT
>JANMCI010000461.1:0-3240 GCA_031361245.1 Rhodobacterales bacterium | reverse complement strand
CTGCCGACTGGTCCGACTGGCTGGCCAGCCATCCCGACGCCACGGAAGTCTGGGTCCTCTACCACCGCAAGGGCTCCGGCGTGCCCTCCATCGACTGGGATCAGGCTGTCGTCGAAGCTCTGGCGCATGGCTGGATTGACGGCATCCGCAAGACCGTCACCGCAACCCAATGGATGCAACGCTTTACCCCGCGCAAACCCGGCTCGTCATGGAGCCAGAAGAACATCGCAACCGCCGCGCGTCTGATCGCCGAAGGCCGGATGACCCCGGCAGGTCTGGCGCATGTGACCATCGCCAAGGCCAACGGCCGCTGGCAGGCCGCCTATTCCGGCGGCAAGGGCGCCGATCTGCCGCAAGATTTCCTTGACGCCGTAGCCCGGACCCCCAAGGCAACCGAAGCCCTCAAAACCCTCGACACCCGCAACCGCTATGCCATCTACTATCGCCTGACCACCGCCATGCGCCCGGAAACCCGGGCCAAGCGCATCGCGGACTTCATCGCCAAGCTGGAACGGGGCGAAAGCGTGCTGTGATCCGGCGGAGTCGGGGTGAACCCCGACCTACCGCTCGATCCTGACCTGAAAGCAGGTGTTCCGGGCCGACCGCACATGGAGGTAACTCACCCGCCCATCGCCAAGCCGTGCCGCGGCCTCGTCGGCGATCCGCCCCGTCGGGATCACCGCCCCGGTGCCATAGACGATCCGGTGATCCGCCCCATAGCCGCGGATGATGTAATCGGGCGAGGACAGCACCTCCGGCATCCCCTCACCCCCGCCCGCCTGACACGGATCAGCGCACAGAAAGATCGGCCCGACCTCGGCATAGGGCTGCGGTGCGGGAAAGGGCCTGTGCGCCAGCACCAGCATCTCCGCCCCCTCGGGGATCATCCGCAGGCAATGCCGGCACGGATTGCCCCCGCCATCCGACACCTGCCGCTCGGGCACCTGCCCGTTCGCGTCCGGTCCGCCGGCCTGATAAGCCCGCACAATATCCGTCGGTATCGCCACAAAACGCATCGCATCCTCCGTCCAGCTGGTGCGGACACTCATGCGACGGGGCCAAAGGCGTTGCGACCCGAAAGCTGCTTATTCCCGCTCGACCAGCCGCCCCAGCGGCCGCCCGCCCAGGATGTGCAGGTGGTAATGCGGCACCTCCTGCATCCCGTGCCCGCCAGTGTTGGTGATGGCACGGTAGCCCTCACCCGGCGCGATGCCCAGCATCGCACAGACCGAGGCGGCCGTGCGGTGAAAGTCCAGCATCTCGTCGGCACTCGCCTCGGCGGCGAAATGGTCAAAGGTCACATACGGCCCCTTGGGGATCACCAGCACATGCACCGGAGCCTGCGGATGGATGTCGTGGAAGGCCAGCGTATGGGCGCTTTCCATCACGGTCCGGCTGGGGATCTCGCCGCGCAGGATGCGGGCAAAGATATTGGTCGCATCATAGGTGTAGGCCATGGCGTCAGTCCACAAACAGATATTCGGTTGCCGCGATTTCCCGCGCCTTTTCGATGGGAATATCAAGGAATTCGGCCAATGGCACGGTGTTTTCATCCACGGTCGCCAGTTGCTTGATCCGCGAAAACCCGGTGAAACCGGCATCCCTGATCCGGTCGCTTTCGAACTTCACGTCATAGCGGATCGTCGGCAGCAACCGGTCGATGACCTCGACCGGCGTGCGGTCGCCCGCCAGACCGACCCGCCTTGCATGGCCCATCAGATAGTCGTCCGAGAATTCGCAACTGATCTCCAGCAGCCGCACCTTGGCCTTGTCGTTATAGAAATCCTGCATCAGATCGGTGTTGGCCGGGTCGATGCAGACGATCAGCTTGTCGGTCTGCCAATAGTCAAACAGCATCCTGACCAGCGCCCGGCGGTGGCGCGTGCGCTTTTCCAGCGTGGTCTGGATGCCGCCCAGATCGGGCAGCGGGGTCGAGGCTTCGTTGAACAGGTAATCCACCGCCGGCATGTTGGTGACCTGCCGCACCCGGTCGACCAGCCGCTTGGCGACATGCCACTTCTTGCACGTCACCATCATCAGCGTCCGCTCGCGGCCAAGGCTGCTTTCCGTCTCCCAGAACCGCGGCGCGAACCGCCGCCCGATGCGGCCGCGACCCGACAGGAACTTGAACAGGCTGCGCCCCTCGCCCGAAATGCCGAAATGCACCCCCTCGGCGGCATAAAGCTTGCCCAGCCGTTCCTTGAGGTCCTTGGCATCGGGGCTGATCTTGCGGGCGAACAGGTAATCCTGGCTCAGCAGCAGGTCGTAATGATCGTTGTAAAACGTCAGCGGCATCCCGTAATCGGTGAACATCAGGAAGGTCAGCGTGCGGCTGCTGATCTCATGCTCCGGCACCAGATGCCGCACGATCGTCTGAAAGAAAGTCTCGTCCGGGATCCATGTCGTGCGGAAAAACGCCATCACGTCGCGGCGCTTGCGGATGAAATCCAGCACCCACTCCATCGTCCGCCGCCGCAGACACCACCACTGGCTGCCGATCTGCATCTGGATGTCAGCCGGCACCTTGCGCGTCAGGCCCAATTGGCGCTGCGCCTTCAGCGAGGTGTAGAACCGCTTCTTCTGGGTGCGTTCGTTGAACCAGTGCCGATAGATCAGCCGATCCTCCTTGATCCCGGTCTTGATCCAGTCGCTGGCAAAGAAATCGACGCTTTCGATAAAGTCCACCTCGTTGCGCTCAAGGAACGCATGAGCGTATTCGGCGGTCTTTGTCGGCATGCAGTCGCCCGACAGCATGTAGAAATGGGTCGCTTGCGGAAAGGCTGCGACGGCGGCCTCCACCGCATTGATCGTCGCCTGCACCAGCGACCACTCTCCCCACCCGCATCTCAGACGCTTGGCCGCAAAGGTCACCGCCGGATTGTCCTCCAGCGCCGTCCGGATCGCCTCGAAATCCTTGGCAGCGGCCCGCGCGTCGAAATGAACAGCGATGAAGTCCCCCGCCGCGGTCAGGCGCTGCGCCTGCGCGATAACCCCCTCGGGGTCTTTGTGACACAGCAGGATGTAGGCGATTTTTGCCATTTTTGAAACAGTTCCGGGTCCTTGCGAGTCTTGTTGCCCTAGATAGCTTTATCAGACATTGAAAAGACAGAGTATGTTTGCTTTTTTGCGCGCAGTTTTCAGCGGGCTTGCGCCAAGAAGCCACAAATCGCCAAGGAGGCGCTGTTTCATGGGTTTTCCCGGTACGTGGATGACGGAAAGCGAAAGCGTGGTGTACCGGGT
>JANMCI010000443.1:0-5545 GCA_031361245.1 Rhodobacterales bacterium | reverse complement strand
AGCTGTCGAGGGTTTGCTGCACCTCCGACACCACTTCGCTGGCCACGATGCCACGTTCGCGGTTCAGGATCGGGGCCAGTTCGGAGCGCGCGATGATGTCGCGCATGGCCGATTCCGAGACGGCGCGGATGGTGTCTTCGGGATCGGCGAGATTGAAGAGGTACTTGGCCGGGTCATTGATGTTCCAGACCACGCCAAACTCGATATCGACGATGTTCTGGTCGCTGGTCAGCATCAGGCCGTTGTCCAGCTCGCCCCCCGCTCCGGTGCCGATCTCGGTGGTGTTCTGCCGCGAGGTGTTGACGATCTGCGCCGTGATGAAGGGCCAGGGGGCAAAGTTGAGACCCTCGCCGCTGGTGCTGGAGAACTTGCCGAACAAAAGCTCGACCGACTGCTCTTCGGGCTTGACGGTGTAGAACGACAGATAGGACCAGATCAGCAGCGCGCCAATGACGCTGAAAAAGATCGACTGGCGGTTGATGAACCCGCCGGGGCCACCGTTCTGCCCCGAGCCGCCGGACCCGCCGCCGCCCATCAGGACGCGCAGTTGTTCCTGCCCGCGTTTCATGAGGCGGTCGACATCCGGGATCTGAGGGCCCTGCCCCCGCCGGTCATCGCCATTGCGCCGATCATCGCCACCCCGGCGCCCGTCGTTCTTGCGACGCTCGTCGTCGTCGTCACCGCCGCTGCCACCCCATGGACCACCGCTGCCTGCCATCCGTTCTTCCTCTTCGTTCCGGTCTGCCCTAACCTGTGTATTTTTGGGCCGAATTCAAGCGTCTTTGGCCAAACGAGTGGCTTTGCGCATCGTCACCAGTTCTTCGGCCATGGTCGGGTGCACCGCCACGGTCCGGTCGAAATCCTCTTTCGTCGCTCCCATCTTTACGGCGATGGCAACCAACTGGATCATCTCGGCCGCATCCGGGCCGACGATATGGCAGCCCAGAACGCGGCGGGTGTCGGCCGCGACGACCAGTTTCATCAGCACCTTGTCGGGCCGGCCGGCAAAGGCCACGCGCATCGGGCGGAAGGTCGTGGTGAACACATCGACCGGCCCCAGCGCCCGCGCGGCCTGTTCGGACAGGCCGATCGTGGCAAGCTCGGGCTGGGTAAAGACCGCCGACGGCACCAGCGCGTGGTCCGCCTTGACCGGTTTGCCGCCAAAGAGGGTGTCAGCAAAGGCATGGCCCTCGCGGATCGCCACCGGGGTCAGGTTCATCCGGTCGGTCACATCGCCCACGGCATAGATCGAGGGCACGGCGGTCTGGCTCCACGCGTCCACCTCGATCTGGCCCCGCGCGCCCAGACCCACGCCCAGCGCCTCCAGTCCCAGACCGGCGGTGTTCGGCACCCGGCCCGTGGCGCACAGGACAAGGTCGAACTCGGCCGTGCTGCCATCAACCCCGGTCGCCCTGATCCCGCCCGGCACCTTGTCGAACCGCGCCACCTCGGTGTTGCAGCGGATCTCGATGCCATGGGCGCGCATGCCATCGGCGACATGGGCGCGCGCCTCGTCGTCAAAGCCGCGCAGGATGTGGGCGCCCCGGTAATACTGCGTCACCTTGACGCCCAACCCGTTGAGAATGCAAGCGAACTCGGACGCGATATAGCCGCCGCCAACCACAAGCGCCCTTGCGGGCAGCGCGTCCAGATGGAACATCTCGTTGCTGGTCACGGTCAGTTCGGCCCCCGGCACGGTCGGCACAAAGGGGTGGCCGCCGGTCGCAATCAGGACATGCTTGGCGGTCAGGCGCTCGCCGCTGGCCAGCCGCACTGTGTGGGCGTCTTCCAGAACGGCGCGGGCGTCATGGATGGTGACGCCGGCCTTTTTCAGCGTGGCGCGGTAGGCCGCTTCCAGACGGTTCAGCTCTGCCTCAAGTGCGGTGCGAAAGCGCGGCCAGTCAAAGCGACCCTCGGTCAGCTCCCAGCCAAAGGCGCGGGCCTCGTCGATCAGTTCGGCGAATTCCGAGGCATAGACCATCAGCTTTTTCGGCACGCAGCCGCGAATGACGCAGGTGCCGCCCATCCGGCTTTCCTCGGCCAGCCCGACCCGGGCCTTGCCTTCGGCCGCGGCGATCCGCGCGGCACGCACGCCGCCAGAGCCGCCGCCGATCACGAAGAGGTCGTAGTCAAAACCGGGCATCGCATCCTCCAGAACCGCGCCGACCATATTTCACGGATGGGCGGGCTTGGCCAGAGCGGGCGGCCCAGCGGCAGAGCGGCCCTGCGGGCTTTTCAGTCGGCCATATCGCTGAAGATGTTGTCGGAAGGCGCAAATTCGACGCGGTCATCATGCTCGTCCCCGGCATTGATGTCGCGCACCGTCACCCGGCCATCGGCGTGACCGATCACCACGATGTCACATATGTCGATGAAAAGTCCGTTCTCGACCACGCCCGGGATCTGGTTCAGCACGAGGGCCAGTTGCCGCGGGTTGCCAATGCGCTTGAGATGCAGATCGACGATGTAATTGGCCTCGTCGGTGATCAGCGGGCGGTCGCCGTTCATCCGAAGCGTCACGTCGCGGCTCATGACATCCATCGAGACCAGGGTTTCCTCGAGCAGCGCCTTGGTGGTCTGCCAGCCAAAGGGAATGACCTCAACCGGCAGCGGGAAGGCGCCAAGCTGGGCAACCTCCTTGGCGGCGTCGGCGATCACGATCATCTGGTCAGAGGCCGTCGCCACGATCTTTTCCTGCAAGAGGGCGGCACCACCGCCCTTGATCAGGCACAGGTTCAGGTCGAACTCGTCGGCGCCGTCGATGGTCAGGTCCAGCCATTTGGCATCATCAAGCGAGACGACGGGAATGCCGACCTGCCGCGCCAGTTCCGCCGTGCGGGTCGAGGTCGGAACGCCCTGAATGCGCAGGCCCTCGTCGCGGACCCGCTCGCCCAGACAGCGCACCATCCATGCGGCGGTCGACCCGGTGCCCAAGCCCACCTTCATGCCGTTTTGCACGAAATCCGCGGCGCGCCGTGCGGCCACGAACTTGGCTTTGTCGATGGGGGAAAGGTCTGCGGGCATGGCGGTCTCCTTCGGCTTGACAGGGTTATAGGCAAAGCCCGCGAAAGGGGCGAGAGGGTAAATCGGGCGGGTTTGCGAAATCTGCAAGCCGCAGTGCCCCCGGAGTTGCGGTTGCGCGGGTCGGCTTTGACTTGACTTTCCGGCACACTCCCCCATATTGCGAATAATTCTCATTTGCAGGTATAACATGTCCTCGGCCGGTCCCTTCAATTTGCGCGGCGTCGATTGGCGCCAGCCCCGCGGCGAGGCCTCGCTGTCCGAGGTGCACCGCTCGATCGCGCTGCCAAGCGGGAAATGGCGGCGCTTTGCCGCGTTTCTGGGGCCGGGCTATATGGTTGCGGTCGGCTATATGGACCCGGGCAACTGGGCGACATCGCTCGCGGGCGGGTCGAAATTCGGCTATGCGCTGCTGTCGGTCGCGCTGATTTCCAACCTGATGGCGATCGTGCTGCAATCGCTGTGCGCGCGGCTGGCGATCGGGACGGGGCGCGATCTGGCGCAGGCGTGCCGGGACGCCTTCCCGCGGCCCGTGGCGCTGGCGCTGTGGCTGGCGGCGGAGCTGGCGATCATCGCCACCGACATCGCCGAAGTGATCGGCACGGCCATCGGGCTGAACCTGCTGTTCGGCATCCCGCTGGAGATCGGGGTGATCATCACGGCGCTGGATGTGTTCCTGATCCTGTGGCTGCAAAACCGCGGCTTCCGCTGGCTTGAGGCGTTTGTCATCACGCTTCTGGGGGTCATCACCATCTCGTTCGGGCTGCAGGTCGCCATGGCCGACCCCGATTGGGGCGGTGTGATCCGGGGCTTTGCGCCGACGACCGAGATCCTGCGCAACCCTCAGATGCTGTATCTGGCGCTGGGCATTCTGGGCGCGACGGTGATGCCGCACAACCTGTACCTGCATTCCGCCATCGTGCAGACCCGCGCCTATGGTGACACCCTGCCCGAAAAGCGCGAGGCGTTGAAGTACGCCACCATCGACAGCACCTTTGCGCTGACCTTCGCGCTCTTGATCAACGCCTCGATCCTGATCCTTGCGGCGGCCTCGTTCCACGCCACGGGGCAGACCGAAGTGACCGATCTGGAGCAGGCACATGAATTGCTGGGACCGCTTCTGGGGGCGGGGATTGCACCGGGCCTGTTTGCCGTCGCGCTCTTGGCCTGCGGGCTGAATTCCACGGTCACGGCCACACTGGCCGGTCAGGCCGTGATGGAGGGGTTCCTGCAGATCCGCCTGCCCCCGGCGCTGCGCCGTCTGATCACCCGCTCGATCGCCATCATCCCGGCGGCTGGCGTCACGATCTATTACGGTGCTGCGGGCACCGGAAAACTGCTGATCCTGACCCAGGTCGTGCTGAGCCTGCAGTTGAGCTTTGCCGTCGTTCCCCTGGTGATGTTCACCGCCAACCGCGTCAAGATGAAGGAGCTGGTCGCCCCGCGCTGGCTGATCGGGCTGGCCATCCTGATTGCTGCCGTGATCATTGCCTTGAACCTGAAGCTTCTTCTGGATTTCACGGGGATTGCGCTGTTCTGAGGCCAGCGCGCTGACCGCCGCCGCCACCTCGGCAACCGTGACACACCCATCGCCCTCGCCGTCACCTGCACCTCGGGCCCCGCAATCGCGCCGTCGCCGTCAAGATCGGCCGCCTGAAGCCGCCGGAATGCCAGCGCCCGCGCCTCGGCCCGCGCCATGGCGACGACATTTTCCAGACCGGCCCGGTCAATCGCCCCGCCGCTGCCGAAACCAAGGATCAGGACCGTCACCTCGTCGACATATTTCCGGGCGTCGCGGTTGACCTTGGCCACAACCGATTTCGGCACGTCCCGCGCCCCGGCCGCCGTTGCGAACAAGCCCAAGATGATCCAGAGAAACCAGCGCATTTCCGTCTCCATCCTGCGGGCAGATTGCCGGGCCGTGCATAACAGGTGGTGAACAAACACCGAACAAAGCGTCGGAAATAAGCGCCCGAAACCGGGAATTGGCGTTTTGGCGCAGCGATTGTCGGTTTTCGTCCGTCCCGCGCCCCGCACCGCGCCATAGTGACGGCATGAGGAGGCCCGCGATGTACACGCTTCACTACTGGCCAGATTCTGCCTCGCTGATCGTCCGCCTCGTGCTGGAGGAACTGGCGCTGCCCCATGAGCCGCGGCTGATCGACCGGGCGGCTGGGGCGCTGAACTCGGCCGCTTACCGCGCGCTCAATCCGTTGGGCGTGATCCCGGCGCTGGAAACCCCGGACGGCCCGATGTTCGAGACGGCGGCGATCCTGCTGTACTTGTGCGACCGCCATGGCGCCCTTGTTCCGGCACCGGGCAGCCCGGCGCGGGCGGCATTCCTGAAAGGGCTGTTTTACACCTCGTCCAACATCCACCCGGTGCTGCTGCAGCTTTTCTACCCCGAGCGGACGGCAGGGCCCGAACATGCAGGCGCGGTGCTGGCCCATGCCCGCGTCAGGATGGCCGAGCTTCTGGGCGTGCTGGAGGCGATGGTGGCGCGCGATCACCCGGCCTTTCTGTC
>JANMCI010000393.1:0-5227 GCA_031361245.1 Rhodobacterales bacterium | reverse complement strand
TTCTTGGCAGGCCTGAGGGCTCAGGCAATTTCCAGCGTCACTTTGACGGCCTTCTGCGGATCCTTGCCCAGTTCGAATGCTGCCAAAGCATCGTCCAGAGCATAGGTATGGGTCTGGATCGGTGAGAGGTCGATTCCCGTCCGCTCCAGAAACCGGATGGCCGAGGGCCAGACACCGGGCGATCCGATACATCCGCGCACGGTCAGGTTTTTCATCATGATCTTGCCAAGCGCGACTGGGAATTTCTGGCCGATGTTGATGCCGACCATCGAGACATGCCCGTCCTGCCGGGCATATTCAAAGACATTGGCCAACGACGAGGAATGACCCGCCGCTTCGACCACCAGATCGGCCCCGCCTTTGGTCAATTCCTGCACCGCCTCGACGGGATCGCAGTCCGACGGATCAACCGTCGCATCTGCGCCCAGCCGCATCGCAATGTCGCGGCGCAGCGGCACCGGATCGACTAAGATCACCCGAGCACCCATGCCGATGGCCGCTGCCGCGGAAACCAAGCCAATCGTGCCGCCGCCCGACACCACCACGGTATCCGCCGCACTGACGCCGCCGTGGCGCAAAACTGCGTAATAGCCGCAGGTAAAGGGCTCGATCAGCGCACCCTTGGTGTTGTCCACCCCGTCCGGCAGCTTATGCAGCCATTCTGGCCGTGCTGCAAAAAACTCACGATCCGCCCCGTCCATGGAAAAGCCGAAATGATGGATGCGCTCGGGCGTGTTGATCACGCATTCGCCGACCACCCGGTCGCCCCGCTTCAAACCCTTGACGTTTCGGCCAACTTCGACGACTTCGCCGACCCATTCATGGCCCGGCGTCACCGGATAAGAGATCGGGATGATGTATTGCCCGGCCAGCAGTTCGTAATCCGAATGGCAGATGCCAACGCGGCGCGAGCGAATTAGCACCTCGTTCTCGGTGATCGCGGCCATTTGGACGTCTGCCACCACCGGCTTTTTCGGTGCATCGAATATCAGGGCTTTCATCGTCTTCTCCCAAGTCTTTCGGGCCGTCAGGCCACAGCTTCGATCTTGCCACTCAGCGCGGATTTGAAGACCGCCTCCAGCAAGGAAATATTGTCCACCAGATGCGCGGCAGTGATCTGATAGACTTCGGCCCCCCGCACAGCTCGGGCAAAGGACACCAGATTGTCCTTGACCGGCTCGGCTGGCGGCACTTCCACCGTGGTGATCGGCCCGCCCGCCATGGCTTGCGTCACCACCCAGCCATCCGGGCTTTCCACATGCGCCTTGTCGCGGATGTCGATCCAGCCCTTTGAGCCGAACACCGCAAAGCGCGAGATGAACGGATTGGCCAGCGAGGCCGAGACGTAGGATGTACCGCCGCCCTTGAACTTGACAAAGGCCGCCACAGTGTCCCCGTTTGGCAGGTCGGATGACAGTTGCTCGCAGATGCACAGAACGCTTTCTGCCGGACCCAAGAGCCGCACCGACAGGTCAAGCAGGTGAATGCCCGTGGCCGTCATGCCGCCAGCCGGAGCCTGATCGGGCCTCAAGCGCCAGTTGTCGCGATCGAGCGTCAGGAACTTGTCATGGCTGAAGTTGGATTCGATCTGCTGGATGCGCCCCAATTCCCCGGAATCGGCCATCGCCAACATCCGCGCGATCGGTGGCTCCCACCGCCGCTCGTGCCCCATGCCCAGCACCAGCCCGGCATCGCGGCACCGCGCCACAGCCTTTTCCGCCCCCGCTTTGGTCAGCGCCAGCGGCTTTTCACAGAAAACATGCTTGCCCGCCGCCACCGCCGCCTCGATCTGCGCACCATGCAGCGAATGCGGCGTGGCCAGCACCACCGCCTCAACCTCAGGGTCATTCAGCGCATCGGCATAATCCGCCGAAAGAGCGATGCCCTTTTCGGCACAGATCGCCCGGACCTGTTCGATATTCGGCTCGACCGCACGCACCACGCGAATTTCACCGGGTGCTGCCTGCAGGACGGAGAGCATTTTCTTGCCCCACCAACCCATGCCGACAAGGGCTATATTGACAGGTTTGCTCATTCCCGGTTGTCCACGCGCTTAAGGAACGGCCGGATAGAGATGGTTTGCCAAAGGCCCGCTTTGTTGAACGGATCGTTGGCGTTGAACGCCTGAACTTCGGCCAGCGAGGCTGCTTCCACGACAAAGCAACTGCCGATCATCGTGGTCTCGTCGTCGGCCATCAACGGCCCGGAAATCACTGTCTTCATCGCCGCCGAACCCAGATAGGCCTTGTGGGCGTCGTAATGGTCCAGCCGCTTCTGAACGGAACCGGGATGGTCGAGGCAATGGATGACATAGTGCAAGGCGCTGTCCTCTTCGGTTCAGGCTGGGATGATCTTTTGGGCTCGCAGAGCATCGAACACGTCGAAAAAGCTGCTGGGCGTATGCTGATAGGCGGTGAAACCGAGCTTGCGGCTGTTGGTCATGTCGGTGAAACATTCCAGCGTCCGGCCCAGGTCGGCATCGCTGTGCCACCAAGAGGCAAGTGTGGTCACTGGAATGTCCTGCAACCCGTGTTTGGCGACCATCTGCGACCAGATCACGGGGGCATCGGCCATCTGGCCATCCAGTGGCGTCGGATGACCTGGATATGTCGCCACCTCCAGCCCGAAATAGCCGGCAATCTGCTCCCATAACCAATACCAGCGGAAAAGATCGCCGTTCACCGTATTAAAGGGGGTGTTGGCCGCCTCAGGCGTTGTGACCGCCCAGTGCAACTGCTCGGCCAGAATGCGCGCGTCTGTCACATCGGCCACTGCGTTCAACTGCTCGGGCGAGCCGGGAAAGACGAAGGGCCGCCCGGTTTCCCGGCAGATCGAGGCATAGACCGCCAACGTGACCGCCATGTTCATCGTGTTGCCGATAGCCAGACCGATCATCGAATGCGGGCGGTGAACCGTCCAGCTGAAACCGCGCATGGCAGCATATTCGAACAGGACGTCTTCCTGCGCGTAATAGAAGTTCGGGCCTGGAAGACGCGGGCTGCTTTCCAGAAAAGGCGTGTAGGGCTTGACCTTGGCGTAGTCGTCAAAGGAACCGAGGTAATGCTTCAACCCCGTCACCAGTGCCGCATGCTGGATCGGCGCATCTGCCATCCCGTCGAACAGGTTGCGCACCATCGCAGCATTGACGCGAACATTGCCCGCCTCATCGGCCTGACGCGACCAGGTGCAAAAGAAGACATGTGTGACATCCGATGCCGCCGCGAGCGCCACTTTACAGGCAGCCGCATCCTCCAGGTTAACCGCGATGTGGCGGTCCGACCACGACAGATTTGCGGCACTGCGCGACAGTGTCACCACAGTCCAGCCCTGCGCCTTAAGGTGTTGGCCTGCGTAGCTGCCGGACAGCCCCGTCGCCCCAACGATCAACGCAATGTTTGCTTTCGTCATCGTACCGTTCTCATTTCTTGTAATGCGGCATGGTTTTCGTTGCCATGCCTTCTATCGCGGGCAAACACCGATTGAAGGCATGCCCGACACCTTGCCGATCTCGAAACCAAATATGCTTTTCCAAAAGAAAGAGTGACGTTCAATCCGTCGCCTCTTCTCCAGAAGCCTCCCCGCTGCTCCAGCCCGGGCTGCTCACCCCAACAATGGCCCAACCGCCTCAATAAGGGTAACGAACAAAACGAAGCTGCGTCACATTGATTTATCCGGATCGGATAAATCTGACCTCACAGCGCCCGACTCTTGTTTCTGGCCAACAGGCTTGCTCTTGACCACGTCGTCGGGCTGAGGGCGGTACGGATTTCAAGGCTGTTGATCTTGACCTGCCCCCCGGTCGTCCCTCGTTCATAACGAGAGTCTTTGGGTTTGTGCTCCGCTCCCCAACCTTGGACCACCAAGGCTTAGAGTTTTCCGGCTTCGCTCAGGGTGACGGGCTGGTGACATCCCCCGATCTCGTCAGCATGATCGGCACCTTGTTCCCGATCGCGACGTGTGGCCGTTCCTCGTTGTAGTATCTACGCCAAGCCTCCAACTTTTCAATCGCATCTGCAAGCGTTAGGAACCAGTGCGTGTTCAGGCATTCCGCGCGGAACCTGCCATTGAACGCTTCGATGAACGCATTGTCCATGGGCTTGCCCGGTCGGGAGAAGTCCAGCGTGACGCCGCGCTGGTAGGCCAAGAAGTCCATATCGCGAGATACGAACTCGCTGCCTTGGTCGACGCGGATTGTCCTGGGATAGCCCGTTTACCGACAGACCCGATCCAGCGTAGCAACCACATCTTCACCTCGGTAGCTGAACTTCGCATCCAAAACCGGCACATAGCGCGAGAAAGTATCGACCACGGTCAGCACCCGCAGCTTCTTGCCCGTCGCCAGTTGATCGTGCACGAAGTCCCCTTACAGCGAATGCCTGCATTCGCTTACCGGGCAACGCATCGCCCAGACATCATTGGGGCCGACAGCCTCGGTGCGGTCATCGCGCAACTTCGCCTTCACCCGGCGCTTGGGCGTCTTGTTCCTGAGCTGCATCCCCAACTCCTTGTAAATGCGATAAACCTTCTTGATGTTGATGCCCCAGCCCTCACGGTCCAAAAGGACATGCACGCGTCGATAACCATAGCGCACCCGCGTTTCGCAGATCTCCTTGATCCGCTTCGCAACAGCCGCCTCATCGGTGCGACGGGATTTGTAGTGAAGCGTCGAGCAGTCGAACTTCAAGGCCCCAAAAGCCGTTCGGATCGATACTGCCCAATCGCTGCACGTCCCGCGAACAAGTTCGCTCACGCGACCAGGCCTCGAATCTTTCGCCGGATCACGTCCTGCAACATCTCGCAGTCCAGCGTCAGATCCGCTACGGTCTTCTTCAGCCGACCGTTCTCGTCTTCAAGCTGCTTCAGCCGCTTCATCTCGGTCGGCAGCAGTCCGGCATACTTCTTCTTCCAATTGAAGCAGGTCGCCTGGCTGATCCCTGCCTTGCGACAGATCTCGGCGACCGGCGTGCCTTCCTCGCTCTGCTTGATGATGAGCGCCTTCTGGGCGTCCGAATATTTGCTTGCCTTCATTGCGATTCCGCTCCTCGTTCCAGCCAGGAAAACGTAGCGGAAAACTCTGGTTCCAAACGGTAATCCCCCCCGACAGTAAGGGGCTGCATAAGTAGAATTTTCTCGGCAAGATGAACGAGGAGATTCTGAATGAAGACAAGCAGATACACTGAGGCGCAGATCATCGCGATCCTGCGGCAGGCCGAAGGTGGTGTTCCGG
>JANMCI010000437.1:0-2992 GCA_031361245.1 Rhodobacterales bacterium | reverse complement strand
CTCTGCGCCCGGTCCTGAGCAAAGGCACCGGCTGGCAACATCAGCGCTAAAAGCAAGAGAAAGCGCATCAGATCACGCCCCCGCGCCCAGCGACAGCACGGTCACCGCCCGGCGGTTCTGGGTATAGCACGCCTCATCCGAGCAGGTCGCGATCGGGCGTTCTTTGCCGTAGGAAACGGTCTGCATCCGGCTGCCCGAAATGCCCTGCGCGATCAGATAGTTCTTGACCGAATCCGCCCGCCGAGCGCCCAGCGCGATGTTGTATTCCCGCGTGCCCTGCTCGTCGGCATGACCCTCGATGATGATGGCATAATCCGGATTGGCCTGCAGCCACGCCGCCTGCCCGCTCAGGATGCCGCGCGCCTCGTCCGTCAGCGTCGACTGGTCGACCACGAAATGCACCCGGTCACCCACCGTCTGGTTGAAATACGCGACCGAGGCCGGGTTGTTGGGATCGCCAAGACCCGACGTCGAAACCCCGTCGCCATTCAGACCGGACCCGGCACCGCCGGCCCCGTCGGCACCCGCACCAGACCCTTTGCCATAGCGGTTGGGGTTGTTGCACGCCGCCAGCGCAAAGGCTGCGACAATCATCAGAACTTTGGGCAGAACAGAGATATTCATGGGCGTTTCCTTTTTCTTATTGGCTCGATTTCAGCCACCATATCAGCTTTGCTTTGGCCTGTTAACCCAGGCTGCGGTCTCATTCACGGCAGCAGGGGCGACCATGCCGGGTCGGATGCGGCACCTTCCGTCGGCACCTGATGCGGGTTGCGGCCCGAGATATCCACCGACCACAGCGTCGCCGATCCCCCGGCCCCCGAAGTTTCGCGGGTGAACATCACCACCCGGCCATTCGGCGCCCAGGTCGGTCCCTCATCCAGAAAGGACGAGGTCAGCAGCCGCTCTTCACTGCCATCGGTGCGAAAGACGCCAATGTGGAACTGCCCGCCGCTGATCTTGGTGAATGCGATCAGGTCGCCGCGCGGGCTCCAGACCGGGGTGCCATACTTGCCCTTGCCGGACGAGATGCGCACAGGCTCGCCGCCGCCCGCCGGCATCACATAGATCTGCTGGCTGCCCGACCGGTCGCTTTCAAAGACGATCTGGCTGCCATCCGGGCTGTAACTTGGCGCCGTCTCGATCGACGGCGCGTTGGTCAACTGCCGCACCTGGCCGGTATCACTGTCCATTGCGTAGATGTCGGCATTGCCGTCCTGTTCCAGCGAGAACACCACCGTCCGCCCATCCGGGGCAAAGCGCGGCGCAAAAGTCATCGTGCCGGGCTGCTCGTCCAGCACCCGCGTCTGCAGGCTGGCAGTGTCCATCACATAAATTCGCGGAAAGCCCGAGGTGTACGAGGTGAACAGGATGCGGTCGCCGCTCGGCGAAAAGCGCGGTGCCAGCACGATCGAGGAGCTGTCGGTCAGATAGGCGACATTGGCCCCGTCATAATCCATGACCGCCAGCCGCTTCTGTCGCGCGTCCTTCGGCCCGCTTTCCGCGACATAGACCACCCGGCTGTCGAAATAGCCGCCCTCACCGGTGATCCGGCTGTAAACCGCATCGGCCACCTTGTGCGCCATGCGCCGCCAGCCTTTTTTCGATCCGACAAACTGCAAACCGTCGCCCAAAGGCTCACCCGAGACGATGTCGAACAGGCGGAACTTGACCACCACCTTGTCGCCCGAGGCCGCGACCGATCCCGTGATCAGCGCCTGAGTGTTGATCGCCTGCCAGTCATTATAGGCAACCGGCGCGTCAAAGCTGGAGACAGTGGCGATATAGGCTTCCGCCGGAATTTCGCGGAAAAGCCCGGTTCCTGTCAGGTCGGCCGCCACCAGACGCGCCAGATCGCCCGCCAATTCGCCCGCCCCGCCGTTCTCCGCGATGAAATCTGGCACCGCAAAGGGCATGGGTTCAATGACCCCGCCATCAATCAGGATGCGCAGGGGTTCGGCCTGTGCTGCTCCTGAAAGGCTCGCCAAGCCCAGTGCAATGGCAGCGATGATGTGACGAATGGGGCGCATGGTGTCCTCGTTCTTCTCGGATATGGCTCCGCCGACATGGGGCGGAAAGATCGTTTGTGTCGCGTTGTGGCGACGGCGAAAGCGGAAAGGCGTCATCTCAGCCTCATCCCGGTCGGGTCAAAGACCAGTTCAAGGTCTTTCCATGAGTCATATTTGTCGGTCGGCAACGGCAGGCCGTCCTTGCTGCACCGGATGATGGCGCGGCGGGCCGCCTCGAATACCTGAGTGGCCGCGCCCTCCTCACCGCCCTCGTAGCCGGTCATCCGGATCGAGGCGCTGACCGGCTTGCGGTCCTGGCCCACATCAACGCGCACGGTCACCTTGACCTCCATCGCGGCCGAGGACAGCGTGCCAAGGTTCCAGCACTGCTTGATGGCGACGCGCAAGCCGTCGACCTCACCCGAGGTCATCGGCGGACCCTTCGGCCCCCCGCCATCGTCTGCCGCCGCTGCCACCAGGGCGGCGTCGATCGCGGCCTGCTCGGCGGCCTTGTCCGCCGCGTCCTGCGCGGTCTGGGCCTTGGCGGCCTTCTTGGCGGCAGCCTTGTCCGCTGCGGCCTGATCGGCGGCCTTCTGCGCGGCCTTGTCGGCAGCCAGCTTGTCCTTGGCGGCCTGATCCTCGACCGCAGTGTCAACCGTCTCGGCCGGCTTGACCGCCGCCGCCTTCGACCGCGTCTGCGGCCGCTTGCTGCTGGTCGGGGCCAGAACCGGCGCGTCATCGACCACCTTCGGCGGGTCCGGGGTGACGACGGGTGTCGCATCCTCGGGCTTGGCCGGCGTCTCTTCCGGCTTCGGCGGCTCGGGCGTCGGCTCGGGCGTGGTTTCCGGCGCGACCTGATCAGCCGTCTTTGGGGTATCCGGTGCCGTGTCGGGCGGGGTGTCGGCGATCCTGATCGCCGGACGGGGCCGCGGCGGCTTGGTGGAACGCGGCACCTGAATGGGCTGCGGCACATCGGCGGGCGG
>JANMCI010000431.1:0-6419 GCA_031361245.1 Rhodobacterales bacterium | reverse complement strand
CACCGTCGGGCGAAGATGGTCTGCTGGCGCTGGCGCTCGCCGAAGCCGCGCTGAAATCGGTCGCCGAAGGCCGCACCGTGAAGATGAGCGAACTGGCCTAAAGGCCATCCCGCCAAGGGCCTGTCCCCGTAGGGTGCGCATTCATTGCGCACCTTTTTTCTTGCGCAGGTGCCTGCCTCCTTTGCCTGATTTTCGCGCCAAACCCCCCCGCGACAAACCTTTCCATGCGGTTAACGGAAGCCTCTATCCATCTGTAAATAAACGATAAAACACGATGTCGTCAAAAGCGACATTTGACGACATCACCCCTGCGGCGTGGTTGCCTGCCGCGCCTTTGCCCGCTCCAGCCCCAGCCGGGCCTCGCGCCAGATGATCAGGATTCCGGCCAGCACGACCAGTGCCGCCCCCTCCAGCATCGTCACGGTCGGCACCTCGTCAAAGACGAAATAGCCGATCCCCAGCGCGAACAGCATCGAGGCATAGTCGAACGGTGCCACCAGCGAGGCATCCGCTTCCCGGTAGCTCGCCGTCAGAAAGATCTGCCCGACGCCCCCCAAAAGCCCCGCCAATACCAAGAGCCCGCCCTCCAGCGGCGTCGGCCAGACCCAGCCGAACGGCAGCGTGACCAGCGACAGCACGGTCGACGTGGCCGAGAAATAGAACACGATCGTCGCCGTGCTTTCCGTCAGGATCAGCTTGCGGACAAAGACCTGCGCCAGCGCCGCGCAAAAGGCGCTGAACAGCACGATCATCGCCCCCAGCGCCTCGGTCTGCCCGACGGGCGAGCCTGTGCTGATCGTCAGGCGCGGGCTCAGCACGATCAACACGCCAGTCAGGCCAAGCGCCACACAGCCGATGCGAAACGCCCGCACCTGCTCGCCCAGAAACATCGCGGCAAAGATGACCACCAGCAGGGGCGAGGCATAGCCGATCGCCGTGACCTCGGGCAGCGGCAGATAGCCCAGCCCCGCGAACCCCATCCCCATCGCCAGCGTCCCCATCAGCCCCCGCCAGACGTGACCCAAAGGGTTGTCGGTGCGAAAGCCGGTGGAAAGCTGGCCTTGCACGGTCAGCCAGACCACAATGACGGGTATGGCAAAGAACGACCGGAAGAACACCGCCTCGCCCGCCGGGACATGGGCTGTGGTGGACTTGATCAACGACGCCATGACGATGAACACCATGACCGAACAGATTTTCAGGATGATGCCGCGCAGGGGTCGCATGAGGTTCTCCTGTGCCCACCTCATCACCGATGCCGGTCAGGGACAAGGCGGCAATTGACCGCTGGACGCCGGGCGAGGCTTGGGGTTCCATGGGGCAAAGGAGTCCCGCCATGACCGTTGCTTCGCTTGCCGACCGGATAGATCAAGGCCGCGGCGTGGTGCCTGCCGATCTGGTGCTGAAAGGCGCGCGCGTCTTCGATCTGATCACGGGCGATCTGGTCCCGACCGACGTCGCGATCTGCGGCGATACCATCGTGGGGGTCTTTGGCGACTATCGCGGCAGGGTCGAACTGGACTTCACCGGCCGCATCCTCGTGCCCGGCTTTATCGACACCCATCTTCACATCGAAAGCTCGCTGGTCACCCCTTTCGAATTCGACCGCTGCGTCAGCCCGCATGGCGTCACCACCGCGATCTGCGACCCGCACGAGATCGCCAATGTCTGCGGCCTGACCGGGATCAACTACTTTCTTGAGGCTTCCTCCCGTACCCTCATGGATATCCGGGTGCAGCTGTCCTCCTGCGTGCCCTCGACCCATATGGAAACCACCGGCGCCATACTGGAGGCCGCCGACATCGCGCCGCTGATGGACCATCCGCGCGTGATCGGGCTGGCCGAGTTCATGAACTATCCCGGCGTGGTGAACCGTGATCCGGGCTGCATGGCCAAGCTCGAAGCGTTCAAGGGCCGCCATATCGACGGCCACGCGCCATTGCTGCGCGGCAACGATCTGAACGCCTACATCGCCGCCGGCATCCTGACCGAGCACGAGGCGACGTCCGCGCCCGAGGCATTGGAGAAGCTGCGCAAGGGGATGCGGATACTTGTGCGCGAAGGATCGGTCAGCAAGGACCTGCACGCTCTGGCGCCCCTTCTGACCGACCGCTTCGCGCCCTATCTGTGCTTTTGCACCGACGACCGGAACCCGCTGGATATCGCCGAACACGGCCATCTGGACTATGTGATCCGCACCGCGATTGCGCTCGGGGCCACTCCGCTGACCGCCTTCCGAATGGCCAGCCTTTCGGCGGCCGAGGCCTTCGGGTTGAAGGACCGCGGGTTGATCGCGCCGGGCAAGCGGGCGGACATCGTGGTGATAGACACGCTGGAAAGCTGCCGGGTCGAGGCAGTGTTCACTGGCGGGGTCAGGATCAGCGACGACGCCTTCGCGGCGCGTCAGATCATCCCGCCGGTCGCCCGCAATTCGGTCAAGGCCCAGCCGGCCGAACCCCATCATTTCCGCACCGGCGGCAACCGGGTGGACACTGCGGTGATCGGCATCATACCCGGCAAGATCATCACCGATCATCTGACCTATCAGATCGCTCCCGAGGACGGCGACAAACGGCCCGACATCGCCCGCGATCTGGTCAAGATCGCTGTGCTGGAGCGGCACGGCAAGAACGGCAATCGGACGACAGGCTTCGTCAAGGGCTTTGGGCTGCAGCGCGGGGCAATCGCCTCCACCGTCTGCCACGATCACCACAACATCGCGATTGTGGGGGCGGATTATGCGGACATGGCCATGGCCGCGAACAGGTTGGGAGAGATCGAGGGTGGGTTGGTGGTGGTCGAGGGGGGACGCGTTCTGGCTGAGTTGGCGCTTCCGGTTGCGGGCTTGATGAGCCTGGAGCCTTTTGAGGTCGTCCACCGCGATCTGGTGGCGCTGCGGGCGGCCGCACGGTCACTGGGGGTGACGCTGGAGGAGCCGTTCCTGCAACTGGCTTTCCTGTGCCTGCCGGTCATTCCCCACCTGAAAATCACCGATCATGGCATGGTGGATGTCGACCGGTTTGAGGTGATGCCCTGAGCGTCCAGATCTGGACAATTTGAGAAATACAATGAAATCAATGTGTTGATTTCAAGAAATTAACCAGATGGAAAGGTTTGCGCCCATCAGTCCAGGGGAATGATGGGCGCAGGGCAGAAACCGGCCTTGAGGCCCGACTGTCTTACTTGTCCATTTCCGCAACGACACCCGCGGCAAAGGCGTCGATCATGGCCTTGTAGTATTCGTTGCTGCCGGCCGAGATCATGGTGTAGTCCAGATCGGCGGGGAACATGGTCCGGGCTTGATTGACGTCGACCGTCAGAACGAATCCCTTGGCATTGGCGTTGTTCGCCGCATCAGCCACATTGACCGAGCCGACAAGCCTTGTGTCGGCCGAGCCGACGGTTTCGGTGTAGGAATTGCTCAACTCGACCTCGGAGATGTCGATCGTCAGCACCATGCCGGTGTCAGCAATGCGGTCCACCAGAATGGCGCTGATGGCGTCCTTCAGATCGTCGGCAATGTTGGTATAGCGCAGGGCCGCGGCCTTGTTGGTGACGGCGGGCAGGTCAATGGAAACATCGATCTTGGACACCATGTCCTCGGGCCCCGCGAAGGACGCCGTGGACAGCAGCAAAGTCGAAAGAGCAGTAGTGAGAATCAGGCGAATCATTGGGAAGCCTCCAAGTAAAGGGCGGATGCCGATGTGGCATCGACGCGATGAGCAACCGTAACGCATGGGCAATTCGAGGGGGCTAACAAGGATCAGGGTTGGAACTTGATGCATGTCAGCGCGCGCTTCCCGGGAATCAGTCAAGGTGATGTCAGACCGGCAAACCGGGGGGAAAGGCGCTGCGCCAGGTTCCCGAGGCTGCTAGAAGGATACGCCATGACCAAGTTCACAGGACTGATCGCGATTTTCAGTTCCACTCTGGCCTTGACCGCCTGCACGAATATGGACGGCACGATGAACCGGCCCGCCAACGGCGCGATCATCGGTGGGCTGACCGGGGTGGCACTGGGCAATGCAGTGGGTGACTCCAAAGACGCCAGACTGATCGGCGGCGTGGTTGGTGCGGTCATCGGCGGTTCGATCGGCGCTCAGCTGGACGCGCAAGAGGCGGAACTGAACCGGTCGTTGGCCGGTTCCGGGGCGCAGGTCGTCAACAACGGCGACGCAATCTCGGTGATCTTGCCGGAAAACGTGACCTTCCCCTTCGGCTCCGCCGTCGTGAACACAGGGTTCTACGCTCCTTTGGCCGCCGTCGCAGACAATCTGCAACGGCACCCGAATTCAACCGTGCGGGTTGTCGGACACACCGACAATGTTGGCTCGGCCGCATATAACGACGGGCTGAGCACGGAGCGCGCCTTGGCCGTCTCGCGGATCCTGATCCGCGACGGGCTGCAATCCGGCCGTCTGACCTATGCGGGGCAGGGGTTCCGTCAGCCAATCGCCACCAATGCCACGGCCGAAGGTCGTGCCATGAATCGCAGGGTCGAGATCTTCATCACTCCGACCCGGTAAATCTGTCAGCCGACCTCTGGTCGGTTTGACAGCCCTCTCTTGGAGACGGCGCGAGCCCTTCCCGGCAGCGCTTGATTCGGGATCACAGATGGCAGTGATATGCGTTTTGCCATGACTACTTTGTGTAAACCGGCGAAGCATCCGGACTCCGGCCCGTTCCGTTCCTTTGGCTGGAGTCCGGATGTTTCTTTTTAAGCCGTTCAGGTTTCAAGGGCATCGGAAGTCGCTGCCTCTCGTTTCCCTAGAACACGTTTTGCGATGCCCTTGTTTTCGTCACAACATGAACAGTTCTGGGCGGGGCCCCGGTGCCTTGAAGCGGGTCTATTTCAGCAACGGACCTTCATGATCGAGATAGGCTTTGTCGAAATCGGCAAACGTTGCGAGGCCGGCAAGATCGTGGAAAGTCACCCTGCCATTCTGAAACGTGACGTAACCGGCCTCTCGCAGTTCGCGGAGCACCCGGTTCACATGAACGGCACTGAGGCCAAGCGTATCGGCCAGCATATATTGCGACAGCGGGCAATCGTAGCCGGTCTTGTCGCCCAGACCGACGAGCCGCAATCGTGCCGCCAGCTCCAACAGGAAATGGCCAGTGCGTTGCGCAGCATTCCGGCGGCCAATGCCGACGAGATGTTCGACAAGGATAGCCTCGTCGCGCGAGACGGCCCACAGGACGGCTGTTGCCAGACGCGGTGTTTTGGAAAAGGCGTTGATCAGGTCGCTTGCCATGACTTCCGACGCCTCGACCGGAGTGATCGGTTCGATGTTGTGATCGGAGGTGCGAAACAGCACCGAGCGCATGCCGAGGAAGTCGCCGGGCACCTTGATGTCGATGATCTGGCGGCCGCCGTTTGGCAGGATAATATAGCCGCAGGCCCAGCCGTCTGCCAGAATATAGGCAGCCTGGTCAGTTTGACCCTGATGGATCATGTCGCGTCCGACGGCAAAACGCCGACGACGCCGAAATAGATCGGACAACACGTCAAGGTCCTCCGGCGACAACGCGACGTAGGCCGTCAGTTTGCGGGCGAAGGGGCTGTCGAGCACTAAGATTTCGTCGCCTTTCTGGACGATGGGTATTTGCGTGGGTTGGTCAAATTGCGGCAGTTGCTGCAAGCATGCTCTCTATGATGTCACTGGATCCGAAGCTGCTATGGATCAGTCTGGCATCAAACTCTTCTGTCACACTCAACCGAGTCGTGGGGATCGGCCTCTTGCTGTGAACCATGCACTTGTTTTTTGGAAAGTTGAACTGAAATGCCGAATATGCTTGACCTTGAAGGCAGAGCCGCGCTGGCCATCTGCGAGTCGCTGTTGCTGGCTTTGAACGATCACCGGGTTCTGCCGGAGGTCGAGATTCTGGGTGTGCTGGTTGATGCCGCGGCCGCCCATACCAACGCTCCCGAAAACGACGGCCTTGACGAGATGCACAGTTCGGTCGCGGCCCTGATCCAGCGCATCATCGACGGTGGAAATTCGGTCCGCCGCCGGTAAGCGGCTGCGCAGAGGTAGCTCGACAGCCGCCGGTCAAGGGCGGCTGTTGTCCGTCCCGGGGCAACGCATTGGCGAAGCGCCAGATGCCCCCTCGGGGCCACGGCCCCTTGAGGCGCAGCGCCGGCCGTTCGGCAGCGCCCCGACCAATCCACACCGTGACCGACCCGGCCTGCCCGAACGCTGTCGCAAGACGTCGTGAGCACCCACTTGCCTGGGCTGGTGCAGCGCTTCATGGTGGGAAAAATCCGGGAGGGGTTCATGGCCAATTCGTCGTTGTCTTTGTTCGATCGCGGGTTGCGGGTGTTGGTCGAGGGGGTCTCAAGCGCCTCACGCGGGCCCGCGACCTTTGGCGGCGCGCCGCGCTACATGAGCCATGGGGCGGGGGCGCGGCTTTATGAT
>JANMCI010000411.1:0-1520 GCA_031361245.1 Rhodobacterales bacterium | reverse complement strand
GCCTATGTGACCGGCGACATCCAGATCAGCGCATTGTTGCCGGCGTGGTTGTGGTTGATGCTGGCCGCTGTCACTGCGATTGCAGCGTGGGCCGTCGAGGGTCGGCGGGGCGGTCGCGCCAACCTCAGCCGGTAGTTTGGGGGGCCGGCCGTCCCGGGCTCAAGCCCGGTTGCTGCCGACCCCGGCCGCGGACCTTCGGCCGCAAGAGCCCGGTCTTGAAACCACGGTTCGGCCTTCCCAAATGAATCCTGTGCCGGGCGCCATGACGGGTCCGGCACATAAACTGCCCGTCCCATGGTGGGAGGGTTCACTTTCATCGCTCCTGAGGAGGATGCCATGCAGACCTTGAATTTCGCCCCGCTTTACCGTGCCACTGTTGGCTTTGACCGCATCGCCGATCTGATGGACCGGGTGCTTGCGTCCGACGTCGCACAGCCGACCTATCCGCCCTACAACATTGAAAAGACTGCGGAAGATGCCTATCGCATCTCGATCGCAGTCGCGGGCTTTTCGCCCGATGAGCTTGCGGTTGAGGTGAAGGATGGCGGGCTGCTGGTCTCGGCCAAACGCGACGCAGAAGCCGAGCAGAAGGCCTATCTGCACCGCGGCATTGCCGCCCGCGCCTTTGAGCGCCGCTTTGCGCTGGCCGATCATGTCCGCGTCACCGGGGCTGCCCATGAAAACGGCATGCTGCACATCGATCTTGTCCGCGAGACGCCCGAGGCGTTGAAGCCGCGCCGGATCGAAATCGGCCGCGCGGGTGACGTGCAGGCCAAGGCTGTGCTGAGCGCACCGGAAGCCAAGCCGAACTGACAGCCGGGCAGGCTTGCCGATAGACCGGCTTTGGGGCAACCGACAGGTTCGGTTGCCCCAATTTGCATTATAGCGCCGGGACATGGAGCAGCGAGCGCAGACCCGCAAGCGTCAACACACGAACGCGCCATTTCCGGGCGGTCGTTGCCGCTGGCCGGGCTGGCAGGAAGGCGGCATAGAATTCGTCTTCGGTCTGGTTTCCGGGGCGCAGCTTGCCTTGATCGAGCGACAGGATGTTCTGGGTGGTGAGCATGATCTTGATCCTCTTGTGCTGCCGGGTTCGGCGTCATGGGATCAGAGTGCGCCAATTGGCCAATTCATGTCCCGCAGGCGGCGATTAATCGGTGTGAATTGTTGCAAAGACTTGTGAAACGCCGCTACTCCGGCAACCCGGCCAGCCGCAACCCTTCCAGAATGGCGGCGCAGCGGTTTGGGTCCTTTTGCGGTTGCCCGGCCCAGATGCTTGCGATGGTCATGCCGGGCGCTATCGCGCGGAACTGCGCCAGGAACCGGTGCGCGTCGTCCATCCGGCCAAGCTGGGCGTTGGCGGCAATCAGCATCCAGTAGGTGCAGGCATAGTTCGGTCTCAGTGTCAGCGAGCGGGCGGCCCAGAGCAGGGCTTCTGGGTAATCGCCGAGAGCCATGTGACAGTGCGCGATCCCCGTCAGGGAAATATGCGCGCCGGGATCGCGGGGACTGAGCCGGAT
>JANMCI010000398.1:0-3952 GCA_031361245.1 Rhodobacterales bacterium | reverse complement strand
CCGCAGGTTCAGCCGTACCAGCGTCAGGGACATGGTTCTGGTCATTGGTCAATCCGTTTCAAAAGGCCGCCCAACGGATCCAGCCGCCCGGACCAGAACGCGGCCGAGGCGGTCAGCCAATCGGCCAACGGGGCCAGGGCGCTCGGTTCGGCCCCGGTAGAACGTCTCGCGGCCCTGTGGATCGGCGATGACCAGCCCCGCCGCCCGCACTTGCGCCAGATGCTTTGACACCGCCGGCAGCGACACCCCCGCCCCTTCGGTCAACACGTGGACCGACAACTGACCCTCGCGGCACTGCCGGTCAAACAGCGCCCGGCGTGTGGGGTCGGACAGGGATTTGAAAATCTGGTCGGGATTCATGGTCTCATAACCTCGTGGTGATGAGAAAAACACAGCCGTTTGGTTGTCAATTGCAAGGATATTCAGCGCGACGGCCCGCGACAAAAGGTTAAGATCAGGTTACCTGTTTTGCTTAAGTATTTGTAATAAAACAGAAAAACACGATGTCGTCAAAACGGACATCTGGCGACAATTCGCGCCAGTCACCACGAAACGACCGTCGGACAAGAAAAGGCCCCGTCATGCGAACATGACGGGGCAGTGGCTCTGCAGGCGGTCCGCAGAGCAGGCGTTCGAATTCGGTCGGGTTGGTGACACAGGAGCGGATGGCCCGTGGGCCGGCCTAATGGGGTCGGCCCTGATCAGCCTCCATCTCGGCCCTGATCTGCTGACGCAAGAGGTCAATCGGGATCATCTTGCCATCGCGCTTGAAGTGCCAGTAGGTCCAGCCATTGCACGAGGGTGCCCCCTCCATGTGGGCTCCGACCTGATGGATGGAGCCCTTGATGTCGAGGCCAACCAGCGTGCCATCCGCGCGGACCTTGGCGACGTGGCGGTTGCCGATGGAGTAAAGCTCTTCGCCCGGCCGCAGCATCCCGCGCTCGACCACCTGACCAAAGGGGACGCGGGGTTCGGAACGCTTGGACGCCGTGATCTCCAGCGCCGAGGCATCCAGACGGCGGGTGCGGTCGATGCGGTCTTGCGCGACGGTGCGGTAAGCCTCCTCACGCTCGATCCCGATGAAGTCGCGGCCCAGCATCTTGGCCACGGCGCCGGTGGTGCCGGTGCCAAAGAACGGGTCCAGCACGACATCGCCGGGATTGGTGGTGGCAAGCAGAACGCGGTGGAGCAGGCTTTCCGGCTTTTGCGTCGGGTGCGCCTTGTTCCCGTTTGCATCCTTGATCCGCTCATGCCCGGTGCACAGCGGCAGAACCCAGTCCGACCGCATCTGCACCCCGTCATTCAACGCCTTGAGCGCCTCGTAATTGAAGGTGTATTTCGTGGTCTCATCCCGCCCGGCCCAGATCAGCGTCTCATGCGCATTGGTCAGACGTTTGCCACGAAAGTTCGGCATCGGGTTTGTCTTGCGCCACACCACGTCATTCAGCAGCCAGAACCCCTGGTTCTGCAACTCCGCCCCGACGCGAAAGATGTTGTGATAGCTGCCAATCACCCAGATCGCGCCATTCGGCTTCAAGAGCCGCTTGGCCGCCGCCAACCAATCCTTGGTAAAGGCGTCATAGGTGGCAAAGCTGGTGAACTGATCCCAATGGTCATCGACAGCATCGACAAGCGAATTGTCTGGCCGGTGCAAATCGCCCTTGAGTTGGAGATTGTACGGCGGGTCAGCAAAGATCAGGTCAACGGAACCCGATGGCAGGGAATTCATCACCTGCACACAGTCGCCGTCCAGTATTTGATTGCGTGGAAGCGCCGGCGCCTCCACGTCCTTCGTCTTTATCGCCATTCTTTGCCTCTGCCCCTGCGATGTTTTCCACCGCTTGTTGGACATAAGATGAGTCACTGGCGAATCGCCGTCAAATTCTTTTTTGAATCAAGGGGTTAGAGATTTGTCTTGATACAACATGTTGTGGACGGGAGCGAAGGAACGCCTATGCGCAGGGGTCACACCCAGTTTTCTCAGGGCGAGAAGGTGCTCAGGGGTGGGATAGCCAGCGTTCCGATCCCAGCCGTAACCGGGATGCTGTTGCGCTAAATCCACCATGTCACGGTCACGTGATACTTTTGCCACGATGGAGGCGGCTGCGATCGACAGGCAGAGTGCATCGCCCTTCACGATCCATTCAGCCCTGTCCTTGAGGGCGGCCGGAATTCGGTTGCCGTCGATCAGATGGTGACTGGCCCCCAGCGCACTCGCAGCGCGCTCCATGGCCAGAAGCGAAGCCTGCAGGATATTCAGACGGTCGATCTCTTCCACGCTGGCGGTCGCAATGCTGACCGTGGCGGATTCCATGATCTCGGACGCCAGATCGCGGCGCCGGGCGGCGGTCAGCATCTTGCTGTCACGGAGGCCCTTGGGAATGCGGCTGGGGTCGAGAATGACCGCGGCCGCGGTTACGGGACCCGCAAGTGGGCCGCGGCCGACCTCGTCGATTCCGGCGACGCGGATCAGGCCACGGGCGAAGGCTGCGCGTTCTAGGTCAAAGTGGGGGACGGTCATGGCACGACCTAAGCGCATCGGGGTGGGCGGGCCAAGTGGGAAAAGGTGGGGAGGGGGTCTGCTCGTCCCTCCTCCCCGTGCAGGGTCGCGCGCGGGGGAAAGCGCGCCTGCTGTTCAGATGCCGTAGGGCTCCAGCACGAGGGCTGTGATGCAGGTGCGGTGCGCTGCGGGCAGAAGGTCATTGATCAGCGAACAGGAACTGGGGGCGTGGCCGGCATTCACGGCAACGCCGAGGGAAGCGTCGATGCTGGCCTGCACGCCGAACATCGGACGGGCACTCAAGCCGGCATTGGCGGAATCGATGGAAGAGGCGTAGACGACCATGCCAACTGCGAGAAGGCAGACCAATTCAAGAGCGCCATTCGCCAGGTTCACCGCATGATAGGCCACATCGTCGATGAGGTCGTGAGCGGCCTGAGAGATCACGTTGGGACGGGGCATTCTGTCCTCGCTTGCTGCGGTCGCTAACGCTGCGGCCAAAGGGATGCCCCCATCTCTTCTGCCACCCACCAGACAAGCAATATCGGGCCGCTGTTAGGAGATAACATGGCCGAATTTGGGCAACGGCGCGGGCTGATATTGAATAGCAACGCGGCTTCGCCCTAGATGGGTGCAGTAGACAGGAGTTCGCCCATGACCCGCCTTGCCGTCAGGATCTTACTTGTGCCCTTGCTTGCCGTGACGTTGGCAGGCCCGGCGCGGGCCGAATGCTATGTGGATTACAAGGCCAAACAGGACGACCCGTTGCGGTTGGCCTATGGGGTTTCGCAGGTCAGCGATGACGTTTGTGGCAATCCCAAGCAGGCCAAGGCCGAGCTTGCCCCCCGACTCGCTGCTGATGGCTGGACTTTGCTGAAAATTCTGTCCAGTTTCGGCCCAGAGGGTTTGGGTGAAAGGAAAGCGAGTGCCGGAGAGTTCTACCTCCGCTACTGACAGCCTGAAGGCGGGCAACCGGGTTGTTGGCTATGGAATTGCTGCCATCGTTCTGATCCTGCTGCTTGCTGCGGTAATCCTGTTTCTGAACCTTCCCGATGCCAATGCCTTCAATGCCCGGGTCGAGCAGTTGTTCGTGGACAACAACGACCTGACCACGGGCGCCGAGATCAAGCTGCTGGAAATCCTTGCCCAGTCGGGCACCTCTTATGCCGACATCTTTGTCACCTATCGGGCCGTGATCTTTGTGCTGCTGGTCTTTTCGACCGCGCTGCTGATCGCCGCACTGGTCTTCCTGGTCACCATCATCGCCCTCAATCGCCGCATCTCGGCCATTCAGCGGTCGGGCATCCAGGTCGCCTCGATGCTGATCAGCCGCGAGGGGCGGGCGGTTTACATCAACGACCTTGAATTCGCCCTGACCGAGGCCGCGCTGGAAACCCTGTCGGTGCTGGCCGAGGCGCGGATGGATGATGAGGTGCTGACGGGCGCGCAGAT
>JANMCI010000387.1:0-16447 GCA_031361245.1 Rhodobacterales bacterium | reverse complement strand
ATGACGGTGAACCGGGGCGAACGGATTGTGATTTGCGGCCCGTCTGGGTCTGGA
This sequence comes from Rhodobacterales bacterium, assembly GCA_031361245.1. Lineage (GTDB taxonomy): Bacteria > Pseudomonadota > Alphaproteobacteria > Rhodobacterales > Rhodobacteraceae > Stagnihabitans. Next base: position 16,393 of record JANMCI010000387.1, on the reverse strand, counting down.
AAATCAACGCTGATCCGCTGCATCAACCGGCTGGAGGAACACCAGCAGGGCCAGATCATCGTCGATGGCACGGAACTGACGTCGGATTTGAAAAACATCGACAAAGTGCGGTCTGAAGTTGGCATGGTGTTTCAGCACTTCAACCTGTTTCCGCATCTGACGATTTTGGAAAACCTGACGCTGGCGCCGATTTGGGTGCGCAAAGTGCCGAAGAAAGAAGCCGAAGAAACCGCGATGCACTATTTGCACAAGGTCAAGATCCCTGAACAGGCCCACAAATACCCCGGGCAACTGTCGGGCGGCCAGCAACAGCGCGTGGCGATCGCCCGCTCCTTGTGCATGAAACCGCGCATCATGCTCTTTGACGAGCCGACCTCGGCGCTGGACCCCGAGATGATCAAGGAAGTGCTCGATACCATGATCGAACTGGCCGAGGACGGCATGACCATGCTGTGCGTCACGCACGAGATGGGCTTTGCGCAGGCTGTGGCGAACCGGGTGATCTTCATGGATCAGGGTCAGATCGTCGAACAGAACGAACCGAAGGAGTTCTTCAACAACCCGCGCTCGGAACGCACCAAGCTGTTCCTGAGCCAGATCCTCGGGCATTGATACCCGGACGGGGGACGGTCAGCCTGTCCCCCGGATCTGCAATTGGCTACAGAACGATTTCTTTCGGCACCACGAAATCCACCGTGGCACCCTCGCCAAAGCTGACATCGGCCCAGCTGTCCGCGTTGAAGTCGCAGACCAGCGTCGCCCCGGTCGGATAGCGCGCGAACTCCGTGCTGATCGGCGGGCGGGCGACCAGACGACCGGCAAACTCGGCGATGCCCGGATTGTGCCCGATCATCATCACGCAGTCCTCGGTCGCGTGGCGCAGCACCGCCAGCATCACATCCGGCCCGGCATGATAAAGCGACGGCTTCAAGTTCAGGATCGGCGTGCCGGGCAGCGCCGGAGCCAGCCCCGACCAGGTCTTGCGGGTGCGCAGCGCGTCCGAACACAGCACCTCATCGGGCACATAGCCGCGCGAGGCCAGCCAGACGCCAAGCTCGGCCGCCGCTGCCTTGCCGCGGTCGTTCAACGGGCGGTCATGGTCAGGCGTGGCCGGGTCGTCCCAGCTCGATTTTGCGTGGCGGGTCAGGATCAGACGCTTCATCGGTGGAACTGCCTCATGTGATAGGCTGATTGCTCCGGCATCCTTGCATAAGCTTGGGACACGGGGCAAGTGGCACGCACCCGGCAGCCGCCCTCCATGCAGGCGCGCCCATCGGACCGGTCCAGGAATTCATGGCAGCGCGGGACATCATAGCCCGCGGCCGTCAGCGCGCCCACCGGACAGGCCGTCAGGCAAGGCTTGGCGCAGGCATCGCAGGGCCGTTCGGACGGCTCGGGCAGGTCCACAACCTCCTTCAACGCCAGCGCGCCGCGAAAGCTGACCATCAACCCCTGGGTGCCATGGACCAGCAACTTGACCGGACTTTCCCAGACCGACCCCGTCCGCAAGGCCCACGCGTGGAACGGCAGATAGGGCGGCCCGCCAAACGGGAACAGCGCCTTGCCGCCCAGATCACAGGCCAGTCCCCCGACCACACGGCGCGACCAGCGGTCCACCGCATCAGGCCCGCGCCACTCCGGCGCGCCGGTCACGTCGGCCCAGAACCCCGGCTCGCGCGGCCCCAGCATCAGCAGCGTGCGCGTCCCGGCAGGCAGGCCCGGATCGTCCTCGGCGTGAAACCCGCCCAGCACCTCCAGATGCCGCTCCGCCGCCATCGCGGCAATCGCACTCAGCGAAACGGCAGCCACAAGCTCCATCCCAGCTTTGCCGGCCTCTCGTCCTGCCATTCCAACCCCACAATCATCCCGTCGTGTCCGGCCTCAGGTTCTGCACGATAGGTGCGGAAAATCCTGTCCCAGAGCGACAGGGCAAAACCGTAATTGCTGTCGTGCTCGGCCCGGATCACCGAATGATGCACCCGGTGCATATCGGGCGTCACGATCACCCAGCGCAGGCTCCGGTCCAGCCACGGCGGCAACCGCAGATTGGCGTGGCTGAACAATGCCGCCCCGTTCAACAGCACCTCGAACAGCACCACCGCCACCGCCTGCGGCCCCAGCGCATAAACCAACCCGATCTTTATTCCCATCGAGGCGACAATCTCCACCGGATGAAACCGGACGGCCGTCGTTACATCGAAATCGCGGTCGGCATGGTGAACCCGGTGAAAACGCCAGAACAACGGCACCTTGTGGGTGATCAGATGCTGCACCCAGATCGCCAGATCCAGCAGCACCAGACTCAGCCCGATTTCCCAGAAAACCGGCCATTCCAGCCGGTTGAACAGGCCCCAATGATGCGTCCACGCATCCAGTGCCGCCCCCACCGCCAGAAACGGCATCGCCACGGTCACCGCCCGCAGCGCCAGCGTGTTCAAGACCGTCATGGCCAGATTGGTGATCCACCGCCCCGCCCGTGGCAAGACGCGCGCCCGCCGCGGCGCCCAGGCCTCAAGGCCGGCAAACAGCACCAGCAGACCGGCAAAGACCACAAACCGCAGCAACGAGGAATCCGCCATGCTCACCCCCTCCATTCAGCATATCCCGGGCCGGGCCAAAGACCAGCCCTGCGATTTGCACCTTCTGAAATACTCCCGCCGGAGGCTCCTCCGCCGCCACTAGCGCCGCACCCTGGGCTTGACGCGCGGTTCGGTCGAGCGGATCTGGCTGCCGGCGCCATGATCGGTGAACAGCTCCAGAATGCAGGCATTGGGGATGCGCCCGTCCAGTATAGTCACCGCCCGCGTTCCCGCCTCCAGCGCCATCAGCGCCGTCTCGGTCTTGGGGATCATCCCGCCCGAGATGACACCGTCCTTGGTCATCTGCCGGATTTCTTCCGGGGTGATCTGGGTCATCACTTCACCGGCCGCGTTCTTGACACCTGGCACATCGGTCAAAAGCAGCAGGCGGTCGGCGTGCAGCGCCCCCGCGATCGCCCCGGCCGCAGTATCGCCGTTCACGTTGAAGGTCTCGTTGTCCGCCATACCGGTGGCGACCGGCGCGACCACCGGAATGATCCCGGCGTTGTAAAGATCGCGCAGCACCTGCACGTTCATCTCGACCGGGCGGCCGACAAAACCCAGCTCCGGATCATCGGCGACGCAGACCATCAGGTCATCGTCCTTGCCCGAGATGCCCACAGCACGCCCGCCGGCATCCATGATCGCCTGCACGATCCGCTTGTTGACCAGACCCGACAGGATCATCTCGACCACCTGCACCGTGGCCTTGTCGGTCACCCGCTTGCCGCGCACGAATTCCGATTTGATCCCCAGCTTGCCCAGCATCTCGTTGATCATCGGCCCGCCGCCATGCACCACGACCGGATTGACCCCAACCTGCCGCATCAGCACGATGTCGCGGGCAAACTCGGCCATCGCCGCATCATCGCCCATCGCATTGCCGCCGAATTTCACCACCACCACCGCCCCGGTAAAGCGCTGCAGATAGGGCAGAGCCTCGGACAGCATCTTGGCCGTGGAAATGGCGTCTGCCATGGTCAGGGTCTGCTTGTGCATGATGGCCTCCGGGATTGCGCCTGATCAGAGCGGTTCAGGTTTTGACGGAAACAAGGGATTGGGAAAACGCGCTCGAGTGAAACGAGAGGCGGCGATTTCCGGTTCAATTGAAACCTGAACCGCTTTAGCGTCTTTGCAGCGGCCTGCCAAGCGCGGAATTTGGGTTAAGATCGAGTTAATGGGAACCGATAAAGCATTGATATATATTATAAAAACGACATGTCGTCAAAAGCGACATCTACTCCATCGTGGCGATCACGGCCCGCAAGGTCTCGATCCCCTCGCCCTTTTCCGAGGAGGTCACGATAATCTCGGGATAGGCCGCCACATGCTTGGCCATGGCACCCTTGACCTGTTCGATCACCGCGTCCTTGGCCGCGGCCGAGATCTTGTCAACCTTGGTCAGAACCACCTGAAACGTCACGGCAGAGCGGTCGAGCAGTTTCAGGATCTCTTCGTCGACATCCTTGATGCCGTGTCGGGCATCAACCAGCACAAACGCCCGCCGCAGGTTGACCCGCCCGGCCAGATAGGCCTTGAGCAGCGCCTGCCACTTGGCCACCACCGCAACCGGCGCCTCGGCATAGCCATAGCCCGGCAGATCGACGAGGTACTTCTCCTCGCCCAGCGCAAAGAAGTTGATCTCCTGCGTCCGCCCCGGCGTGTTGGAGGCGCGGGCAAGGTTCTTGCGGTTGGTCAGGGCGTTGATCAGGCTGGACTTGCCGACGTTGGAGCGGCCAGCAAAGCAAACCTCCAACCGGTCCGGCTGTGGCAGGCCGGACATCGCCACAACCCCCTTGACGAAATCGACAGGGCCGCAAAACAACAACCGCCCGATCTCTCGGGCGGTGTCGTCGGGCTCTTCGGCCATCGTGAAGGTCAGGCTCGCACTCATTTCTTCGGCTTGCCGGGCAGGTTGGCCGCCGCCGGCTTGGCCCTGCTGGCCATGATGTTGCCAAAGATGTCTGGCCTTTTGCCGTGGCTCCACATGATCAGATACTGCTGGATGAAGGTGATCGTGTTGTTGGTGATCCAGTACAGCACCAGACCGCTGGCAAAGCCGCCCAGCATGAACATGAAGATCCAAGGCATCCATGCAAAGATCTGCTGCTGAACCGGGTCGGGCGGCGCGGGGTTCAGCTTTTGCTGGAACCACATCGATATGCCCAGAAGAATCGGCAGCAGGCCAATGAAAATCGTGGCCATCAGCGTGTGCGGCTCGGGCCCGGCAAAGGGCAGAAGGCCAAACAGGTTCATGATGGACGAGGTGTCGGGCTGCGACAGGTCATTCAGCCAGCCAAAGAACGGGGCCTGACGCAGCTCGATGGTAACGAAGATGACCTTGTAGAGGCTGAAGAAGATCGGGATCTGGGGCAGGATCGGCAGACAGCCCGCCGCCGGATTGACCTTCTTCTCCTTGTAGAGCGCCATCATGTCGCGCTGCAGCTTTTGCTTGTCGTCGCCGGCCTTTTCTTTCAGTGCCTCAAGCTCCGGCTGCAATTCCTTCATCCGGGCCATCGAGACCGAGGACTTGTAGACCAGCGGCAACACCAGCGACTTCAGGATGAAGGTCAGCGCGATGATTGCCAGACCCATGTTGCCGATCAGCCCATGCAGCCAGTGCAACAGGCGGAAGATCGGTTTGGTCAGGAAGAAGAACCAACCCCAGTCGATCGAGTCGATGAAGCCGGCAATCTGCGGACGGTTCGGATCGACCCGCTCGCCCAACAGGAAATCGAGCCAGCTCGGGTCGTTCTGATAGGCGTGGATGGTTTCCCATTCCTTCGCCCCCGCGAAAAGCTGCATGCGGGTCGTGGCCGAGGCGCCAGGAGCAATCGTCAGGACGGGCTGGCGGACCTCTACCTGATAGATGTCCGAGCCCGGTGTGTACTTTGCGACGGCACTGAACGGCTTGCCCTGCTCGGGTATCAGGGTGGTCATCCAGTAATGGTCCGTAAAGCCGATCCACCCGTCGACGACGGCGTCAACCTTTTCACCGTTCAATCCCTCGAATTCTGGCAGGGATGTCAGGGCGGAATATTTGCTTTCTTCAAGGATGCCGTCGGTGCGGCGGATCATCCCTTCGTGAACAACGTAGATGTTCTCCAACTTCGGCAACCCATGACGGGCGATGATGCTGTTGGGGGCCAGATTGGCCACCGCCGTCCCGGTGTTCTCGATCTTGTCGGTGACGGTGAACAGATAGTTGCGGTCCACCGAAATGCTGCGGATGAATTTCAGACCCTTCGCACTGGCCCATGTCATCGTGACCGGATGATCCACATCCAGCGTGCCACCCGTCGCCTGCCATTCGGTGTCAAAGCCCGGCACGTCTTCGGGGTTCAGCCCTTCGCCGGCCTGATAGCGAAAGACAGTGTAGTAGGGGTTGGTCTTACCGACAGGTGACAAGAGCTGGACGGTATCCGATCCGGGTTTCACGGTCTGTCGATAGGCGCTGAGTGACAGGTCATCCAGACGTCCACCACGCATCGAGATCGATCCCGACAGCTTTTCGGTGCTGAGCATCACCCGCGGGGCTTCCGCGGCCGGGGTGGTTGCCAGGGTCTCGGGGGTCTGGCTTTCCGGGGCGGCAGCCGGGTTTGCCGGATCGGCGGGCAGGGCTGTCAGATCGGCCGTGGTCGTGGTTTCCGTCGGGAACCAGCTTGGGAACAGCAACGGTCCGACAAAGAGCCAGCCCACTATGACCAGGAAGCTGAGCACAGTTGCAAGGATGAGATTCTTGTTTTGATCGTCCATTGGGACAGCCGCCGCCTTTGTGCAATATCAGCGGTCGTTCAACAGAAGGGGGCGGTAAAGGTCAAGCGGTTTTGGGTCCTCGCGGGGCCAATCGGCCAAGTTGCCCTAGGATTCTTGTCGAAGTGGCAGGCAGGGGCATGCAGGTGGCCTAGCGCGCCCGATTACCGATGCGCGGCGTGCCGGTAACGCGAGCAAGATGCCGGGCGATCCAGTCCATGGTTTCGTCGACCGGCATCGGGCGCGCGATGCCAAATCCCTGAACATGGCCACAGCCCAGTTGCGATACCATCGCGTGTTCGCCCGGCGTTTCGACGCCCTCGGCAAGCGTCTCCATCCCCAATTGCTCGGCCATCGACAGAATTGCGGACATGACCTTTTGCTGCTCGCGGTCCTCGTCAACACGGGTGACGAACGAGCGATCGATCTTGATCCGGCGGACCGAGAAGCGACGGATCGACGTGATTGAGGCATGGCCCGTTCCGAAATCGTCCAGATCCACCCCGCAGCCCATTTGCGAAATCGCCGCAATGTTCGACACGACGACATCATTGTCAGTGTCGGCGACGACCGTCTCAAGGATTTCGACCGTCAACCGCTCCGGGGCCAGATCAAACCTGTCCAATTCCCATTTCAGTTTGCTGGCCAGTCCGGGATTGCGAAGTTCGGATCTGGAGAAGTTCACGGCGACGGTCGGGATCGTGTAACCAGCCTTGTCCCACCGGCTGAGTGCGAGAAGCGCGTTGTAGACCATGACCTCGCCAAGCCGGCCACTCAGGCCGCAATCCTCGATCGCGGGCAGAAACTCGATCGGCGGAATCAAGCCACGTTCCGGGTGGTACCAGCGTGCCAAAGCCTCGAACCCGCTGATGGCACCGGTGTCTGTGGAGACCTGGGGTTGGAAATGTGCGCGGATCTGACCCTCGTCCAGAGCATTCTCAAGCTCCTGTCGCAGGGAATCGCGATCAGAACGGGTGCGGGTCATGTCCGGGGAATAGGCCCGGATGGCGCCGGGTCCGTTGCGCACCGCTTCGTCGGCCGCGACCTGAGCGGCATCAAGCAACGCCGCGCCACCTTGTGCCGGTGCGCGTTCACCGAGGCAGAAGCCGACGGACGAGGTCACATAGACCCGCGCGCCATTCAGACTTATCGGAGGCGCCAATGCCGATTGAAGGCGAGCACAAAGCTGAACCGCGCTTTCGAGGTCGACACGGCGCACCCGGCCCAATGCCACGGCGAATCCGCCACCTTCCAGACGCGCCACGGTGTCGCCCGTCCGCAGTGAAGCGCAGATGCGTTCGGCGCTGCGCGTCAGGATTTCTGTCTGTGCGGCGCGGCCATATCGATCAAGCAGGGTGGACGCATCGTCAAACTGAACGACGAGGCAGGCCGTGGTCAGACCGGTTACCGGCGCATCCCGCAGGATGTCGTCCATCAGCGTGATGATTTGCGGCCGCATTGCGAGGCCGGTCAGCACATCCGGGACGCTGAAAGCCTGCCCCGATGGAGGACGGAACGCACCACCAATGGCAAACAGCAGCGGAGCGCCCAGCGCGGCAAGGACCAGCATCCGCTCGCCGCCAAGCCAGAAGGCGGCGAGGGTCAGGGCGGGAATGAACACCATCATTTCTGGTCGCCGGAAGTGGCCAAGGCACCAGCGCAGGGTCAGCGAAGCGGTGGCCCACAAGCTATTGGTCATGGTCAAATCTCTCCCAAGTGGCGGCGCGGCAGGTTCTGTACGGGCCGAGACTAGGGAAAGATGCTGACCCTAAAGTTAACTCATATCCTGAAGTTGCGTCGAATTTTCTTGATGTGCGCCGAGCATAAGGTGAGCGAAGTCGAAAAGACCGGGGTCGGCCAGATGCGAGGGCCGGACATTCATGAGGGCGCGGAACATGATGTTGCGCCGCCCCGGCGTGCGGATTTCCCAGTCGTCCAGCAGCTTCTTGACTTGAGCGCGCTGCAAACCCTCCTGACTGCCGCAGAGGTCGCAAGGGATGATCGGGTAGTTCATGGCGGTCGAGAATGTCGCGCAATCCGCCTCTGACACGAAGGCGAGGGGGCGGTAGAGGAAGAGGTCGCCATCCTCGTTCACCAGTTTGGGCGGCATGGAGGCCAGACGACCGCCGTGGAAGAGATTGAGAAAGAAGGTCTCGAGGATGTCATCGCGGTGATGGCCGAGAACGACGGCGGAGCAGCCCTCCTCGCGGGCGATGCGGTAGAGATTGCCGCGGCGCAGGCGGGAGCAGAGCGAGCACATGGTGCCGCCGGGGGCGATCTTGTCCATCACGACGGAGTAGGTGTCCTGATATTCGATCCGGTGGGGGACGCCCATGCGCTGCAGGAAATCGGGCAGGACGGTCGCGGGGAAGTTGGGCTGACCCTGATCGAGGTTGCAGGCCAGTAGATCCACCGGAAGAAGCCCGCGCCATTTGAGTTCGTGAAGCACGGCGAGGAGGGTGTAGCTGTCCTTGCCGCCGGAAAGACAGACCAGCCAGCGGGCGCCGCGCTGGATCATGCCGTAGGTTTCGGTCGCCTCGCGCACCTGCTGGACGAGCCGCTTTCTGAGCTTGCGAAACTCGGCCGTGGTGGGGGCGCCGGAAAAGAGGGGGGGGATGGCGTCGTCTTCGTCGTCAAGCATGGCGGGTTTCCGGGCTGTCGGGGTGGCACCCGATATGACAGATTGGCGGTTCAAGGCAAGCGTCCAGATCTGGACACTTTTTATTACTAACTAATATCAATATGTTACGAGACAAATTAACCTTAGCGAAAGGTTTGGCCAAATCCGCCAACGCTTGACTGGGGACCATCCTGGCCCAGGCTGAGCGGGACGCAAACCGGACCCACGGGCATTCTGGTGCCGCCTGAACCGCGCCGAGGACAGTCGAGGTGCCGGGGGATCTGGGCGCGGCCCTGGACGCGGCAGACCTGCGCGGCGCATTTGACGCCAGCGCGCCGTCCAGACGCAAGGAATGGCTGCGGCAGGTGGGAGAGGCGAAGGCGGCAGAAACGCCGGCGCGGCGGATCGAGAAGATGGTGGGGGAACCGCGCGCGGCCTCCCGGTAGGGCGGGACGGCCGGAACTGACGGCGTGCCGGATGGGAAATGCCTTCCGGAAATGGATTGACAGTTTCAAGGACTTTGTCGAGTTTCCCCGCCACAAGGTGACGATAACCGGAACTGGGATAACCGGGACTGAGCTAAACGGGACTGGCAAGACATCCGCCTTGACAGGATTTCAATTCAGGATTTGAGAGGGGCACGGCGTGTCAAGCGAGACGAAATTGAAGCCGGAATTTCTGGTCAGGACTGCAGAAGATCTGAGGGCCTTGTTTCCCCCAACGCATTTGATGGCGCTTGAGAAGTGCCAAAGTCGTCTCGACAAACATGCCATCGACTTTCTGGCCCGCTCGCCGTTCCTGTGCATCGGGACGCAATCACCTGATGGGTCGGCTGACATAAGTCCCCGCGGGGATCCGCGTGGTTTCGTGAAGGTTCTGGATGACAGGACCCTTTTGATTCCGGATCGGCCCGGGAACAATCGCCTCGACACCCAGACAAATATTCTGGCCAACCCCGCTGTCGGTTTGCTGTTCATGATTCCCGGGTTTGACGAAACGATGCGGGTGAACGGAACGGCAAGAATAACCCGCGACCCGGACGTGTTGGCTTTGACGGCCGTGCATGACCGCACGTCAACGACCGCCATCGTTGTAACTGTGCAGGAAGTGTTCCTCCATTGCGCAAAGGCGTTTCGACGCGCGAAGCTGTGGGATCCAAGTCAGCGTCAGGATCGCGGCGACATGCCCTCCCTGCTCAAGATCATCCTCGATCAAACCACCGGGGCTCCTCAGGACCCTGAAGAGATGAAGAAGATCGACGCCGGCCTTGAGGACGACTATCAAAGGACGATGTATTAGGTCGCAAGGGGCGGGTGCGACGAATTCCTTGGGCGTGATCCATCTTCACGCCGCGCAGTCTTGGCTTGCTGACCAGTGAAATGCGGCAGGGCGCTGAAAACCAAGTGCCGGGCTGCCAGCACAGGCGCACGACTTCTGGCGGCTAGACCGCCGCACACACCCAGCCGCGAAAAGTGAAGGCTGCGTAGAATTGGCGCACCGGGTTGAAGCCAGCCTGAACGAGAAGCGCCTCGTCCTCCTGCGGGCTGAGGATGGGCAGTTCGGCGGCGATCCTGGTGGCGGCAGCATGGGCGTTGCCTGCGAACACGCCGGACCGGGTGCCAAAGGCAGCGAAGCGCAAGAACCATTGTTCACGTTCTACGGCATCGCCGGGAACGGAGTGGTGGGCGATGACGAACGGCGCGCCGGGCTTCAGGCGGGCGCGGATGGAATTCAGCGTTGCCAGCTTTTCGGTGACCGGGACGAAATGCAAAGTCAGAAGGCAGGTTGCGGCGTCAAAGGGGCCGTGGGGCGCGTCGGAGGCATAGCCGTTGATCAGGGTGGCGCGGTCGGCCAAAGCGCCCATGGTGCTGGCGGCCAGCGCAAGCATCTTGGCGCTGGGGTCGACGCCGGTGAAGTGCCACTGCGGATGGCTTTGCGCGAAATGTGCCATTTCAAGGCCGCCGCCCGCGCCAATGACCAGCAGGCTCGCGGTCTCGGCCAGGCGTTCTGACAGGAGAACCTCGCTCATCGTCAGGAGGGCGTCATGGCCGGGCACCAGGCGACGCGGGCCTTCGGCATAGCGGGCAACGGCATCGGCATCGTCAAAGAACCGCGACATGACTTGCCTTTCGGGCCGCGGGCTCAGCGGCCCTGATCACGATCAAACTCTGCGTCCGTCCCCGGCACCGGGTCATACCCATGGCCGCCCCATGGGTGGCAGCGGCACAGGCGGTGGGCGGCGAGGTAGCCGCCTTTCAGGGCACCGTGCCGGTCCAATGCCTCCAGCGCATAGACCGAGCAGGTGGGCTGATAGCGGCAATCCATGCCGAGCCACGGGCTGAGAAACAGCCGGTAGGCGCGGACGGGCAAGGCGAGGATGCGGGCGGCAGGGGTCATGTGCGACCTTAGGGCTTGGCGCGGTGGACGGAGGCTAATGCAGATGTAAGATCGGCCAGAAGGTCTGTGAAGAGGCGCGATACCGTGGCCCCCGGCCTTGCGACGAGAACATAGTCCCAACCGGGGCGGGCGAGGGACGGAAGCACGGCGCGGGCCACGGCGCGCATCCGGCGCTTGGCGCGGTTGCGCAGGACAGCGTTGCCGATCTTCTTGGACGCGGTAAAGCCGATTCGGATCAGCGGCAGGTCATCGCCGCGGTCGCGGGCTTGCAGCATGAAGCTGGCGGTGCCTTGACGCCGGGCGGACGCGGCTTTCAGGAAATCGGGGCGGTTGCGGAGCGTTTCGATCACGCCAGGGCCCGACACTTCAGAACCGGGCAGCACAAAATGCGAAACCGCCGGAGGTTCATCGGACGTTTCGGCGGTTTCGCCAATGTCCGATCCCTGCGGCGGTGTCATCTCAGCCTCCATAACCCGACCCCGCGGGGTCGGACAGGATCAAGCCGAAAGCTTCTTGCGGCCGCGGGCGCGGCGGGCGTTCAACACAAGACGGCCGCCTTTGGTGGCCATGCGGGCGCGAAAGCCGTGGCGGCGGGCGCGAACCAGGTTCGACGGTTGAAAGGTGCGCTTCATCGCGGTCTCCATCAGACTGACCCCGCAAACCCGCAACGGATTCGAAGGGCGGTAAACTTGAAGCCCGTCCTTTACGCAGGCTTGAGAGCCAAGTCAACGGAACCGACAAGAGAATGTTGCAACATTTCGGTGGCCGCGCGCATTGACCGTAACAAACCGGGCCGCAAGCCCCGGATCGGGGCACAGGCCAGCCCCGCTGGATCAAGGTCCCGTGATGCCACTGGCAATCCGCAGCAGCGCGGTTCAGGTTGGCTTCAGAAATGGATGCGACATGACCCTTCCCGTCGAAAAGCCCGGCCAAGGCGGCATCTTGCGCAGGCTGCCGTTTGTGTTGCTGTTGATTGCGGCCGGCCTTGGCTATTACTTTTTCCGCGACACGTTGAGTTTTGAGAAGCTGAGCGAAAACCGGCAATGGCTGTTGAATGTGCGGGACGCGCATTACGTGCTGACCTCGCTGGCGTTCATTGTCGTCTACTTTCTTGTCGTGGTCGCGTCCCTGCCCGGCGCCATTTTCCTGACGCTGACGGGCGGGTTTCTGTTCGGGATGTTTCCGGGTTTCCTTTATAGCCTCGTGGGGGCCACGACCGGGGCGGTTGCGGTGTTCATCGCCGCCCGGATGGGATTTGGCCGCGAGGCGGCGGCGCGGATGGAGGCGAGCGGCGGAACGATCGGCACCTTGCAGGCGGCGCTGAAAGACAACGAGTGGTCGGTGCTTTTGACCATGCGGCTGATCCCGGCGATCCCGTTCTTCATCGCGAACCTGATCCCTGCGTTTGTCGGGGTGCGGCTTTCGACATTTGCCATCACGACGGCTCTGGGCATCCTGCCCGCCGATCTGATCTATACCGCGCTTGGTGCCAGCCTGGGCGACATCTTTGCCCGCGGTGAAGTTCCAACGCTGGAAACCCTCTTCAAGCCGGAATTCGTCTGGCCGCTGGTCGGCCTTGGTCTGCTGGCGATGCTGCCGATCATGATAAAGCTCTACCGGTATTGGCGAGGCTGAGATGGCGCGGATTGTCACGGACCTTTGCATCATCGGGGCAGGCTCGGGCGGGTTGTCGCTGGCTGCGGGAGCGGTGCAGATGGGCGCGCGCGTCGTGCTGGTCGAGGCCGGCGAGATGGGTGGCGATTGCCTGAACACGGGGTGCGTCCCGTCCAAGGCGCTGCTGGCAACGGCCAAGGCGGCGCAGGCGCTGCGGGACGGCGCCGGGTTTGGCGTGGCACCGGTCGCCCCTGAGATCGATTTCGCGGCCTCGCGCGATTACGTGCGGCGGGTCATCACGCGGATCGCGCCGGTTGACAGTGAGGAACGGTTCGAGGGTCTGGGCGTTCAGGTGATCCGCAAATGGGGGCGCTTCATTTCGCCGGGCGAGTTGCAGGCCGGTGAGGATGTCATCGCAGCCCGCCGGTTCGTGATCGCGACGGGATCGCAGCCGCTGATCCCGCCGATACCGGGACTGGCAGAGGTTCCCCATCTGACGAACGAGACGATCTTTGCCCTGAACGAGCGGCCGGCGCATCTGGTGATCATCGGCGGCGGCCCGATCGGACTGGAAATGGCACAGGCTCATCGGCGGCTGGGCAGCGAGGTGACCGTGATCGAGGGCGCACGGGCGCTGGGGCGCGATGACCCCGAGGCAGCGGCGGTCGTGCTGGCGCGCTTGCGGCTCGATGGGGTGACGGTGCTGGAGGGTCAGGCCGTGACGAACGTCGCCACGGGTCCGGTCGTCTCGCTGGCGGACGGGCGTCAGGTTGCGGGCAGCCATCTGATGCTGGCCATCGGACGCAAGCCTACGCTGGAGCCGCTGAACCTTGCCGCCGCCGGCGTCGAGGTGACGCCAAAGGGTGTGAAAGTCGACGCGCGACTGCGGTCGACCAATCGGCGGATCTATGCGGTGGGCGATGTGGCGGGCGGGCTGCAATTCACCCATGTCGCCGGCTATCAGGCCGGGATTGTCCTGCGTCAGGTGTTGCTGGGGCTGCCGGCCAAGGCCCGGACCGATCACATCCCGTGGGTGACCTACACCGACCCCGAACTGGCGCAGATCGGCCCCACCGAAGCCGAGGCGCGGGCCGCACATGGCGCGGCCCTGACAGTGGTGCGGGCCGATCTGCACCACAATGACCGCGCCATCACCGAAGGTCACGCCACGGGCTTTGTGAAGGTGATGGTGGTGAAAGGCCGGCCGGTCGGTGTCACGGCGGTCGGCCACGGCGCGGGCGAGTTGATCGGTCTGTGGTCGCTGGCCATCAGCCAACGCCTCAAGCTGAGCGCCGTCGCTGGCATGGTTGCGCCCTATCCGACCTATGGCGAAGCGTCCAAGCGGGCGGCGGGTGCCTATTTCACCCCCAAACTCTTTGACAGCGTCATGGTCAAACGCCTGGTGCGTCTGGTTCAGGCATGGCTGCCCTAAAGCGGTTCAGGTTTCCATGGCATCGGAAATCGCTGCCTCTCGTTTCACTCGAACGCGTTTTCCGATGCCCTTGTTTCTGTCAAAACCTGAACCGCTCTAATCGCCATCTGGTGCTGGTAGAACGGCCCGAAATTCACTAGATCGTTGACAAGGCGCGTGTCGGACACGGTCAGGAGAGTGGTTGTGGTCAAGGCGCAAAGCGGTTTCTTCAAGACGTTGTCGGGGCGGTTCCTGCTGCTGACAATCGCTTTTGTCATGCTGGCCGAAATCATGATCTTCGTGCCATCGATCGCCCGCTTCCGCGCCGATTTCCTGTCGATGCGCCTGAAAGAGGCCCAGATCGCCTCATTGTCGCAATTGGACGGGTCGGCCTCGGTTTCGCCGGAACTGGAGGCAGAGCTTCTGCGCACCGCCGGGGTGTTCAACGTTGTCCTCAGACGCGACGAGATCCGCCAGTTGGTGCTGTCGTCACAGATGCCGCATCCGATCTCGGCAACTTATGACATGCGCGAAGCCGGCCCGGTCCAGTTGATCCGCGATGCAGCGATGTCGTTGTTCGAGCCGGACAATGATGTGATCCGCGTCATCGGAAATCCGGTTCAGGACGCGGGAATCCTGATCGAGATCACGATGGAAAGCCGCCCGCTGCGCGATGCCATGCTGGATTATGGCTTGCGCATCCTTGGCCTGTCGGCGCTGATTTCCGTGGTGACGGCGGCGCTCTTGTTCTTTGCGGTGCGCCGCCTGATGGTGCTGCCGATCCGCCGGGTGGTGCGCCACATGCAGGCCTATGCCGAATCGCCTGAAGATGCGCGGATGGTGATCGAGCCTACGGCGGGTGTCAGCGAATTGCGCGTCGCCGAAGAGGCGCTGATGTCGCTGCAGACCCAGCTGACCGGTGCGCTGCGGCAAAAGGAACGTCTGGCGCAACTGGGAAGTGCCGTGGCCAAGATCAGCCACGACCTGCGCAACATCCTGACCACGGCGCAATTGTTCGCCGACCGGCTGGAGGGCAGCGCCGACCCGGCCGTCGCCAAGTCCGCTCCCAAGCTGATCAACTCGATCTCGCGCGCCATCAACCTGTGCGAAAGCACCCTGGCTTTCGGCAAGGCCGAAGAGCAGTCGCCGCGCCTGACCCGCTTTGCCCTGCGTCCGCTGGTCGAAGAGCTGGCCGAGGGCGAGGGTCTGACAGCCGGTGGACCGGTGACCTGCCTGATCGAAGTGCCGCATGGCATGACGATCAGGGCCGATGCCGAGCAGTTGCACCGGGTGCTGAGCAATCTGGTGCGCAATGCCAGTCAGGCCATCGCGGCCACCGGGCAAGAGGGCACCATCGAAATCTCGGGCGGCGAAAGCGACAGTGAATGGTGGATCAAGGTGGGTGATACCGGCCCCGGTTTGCCTGCCAAGGCGCGCGAGCACCTGTTTGCCGCCTTTCAGGGCGGGGCGCGGCGTGGCGGGACCGGACTTGGCCTTGCCATCGCCGCCGAACTGGTCCGGGGCCATGGCGGGCGGCTGATGCTGGACCGCTCTGACGAACAGGGCACGGATTTCAGTATCCACCTGCCGAAAGCAAATGACAACGCCGCCGACCACTGAATAGCTTTTCGCCCTTGCATTGCCCGTCCCCAACGACTAAATCCGCCGTCAAGTGGATCCATAGCTCAGCTGGATAGAGCATCAGACTACGAATCTGAGGGTCGGGCGTTCGAATCGCTCTGGGTCCACCATAATTTCCCATAAGATCAGTGCCTTGTGTGGCCGACGTCAGGCTTGTGCCGGTCTGGTTTGCAGTTGGTTTGCAAATACCGTTGCCGAGGCGTTCTCAAAGGCGGTCATCGCGGCCTTCGACAATGCTGGTCTCATGGATAAGTAGCGCTCGAGAATCCGGGTGGCAGACTGCATCGTGTGCCCGGTGATCGAGACGATCTGAGGCACCGTCGCCCCTGCCTCAGCGAGAAGGGTGATGGCGGTGCCACGAATGTCGTTGAAGTGAAG
>JANMCI010000381.1:0-2415 GCA_031361245.1 Rhodobacterales bacterium | reverse complement strand
GCGCGGCCACGGCCGCGTCAAAGCTCGCAGCCACATCTTGCGACAGGAAGGGGCGGACCCGGTCGATCTCGCCCTTTTCGAAGGCCATCAGGATCATCTCATAGGCCGAGCGCGCACCTTTGAGAAACTCGGTCACGTTGAACGAGGGTTCGGCGGCCTTCATCGAGGCCAGGGCAGCGACCGAGGCGGGGTCAGAGGTGTTGTCGGCAATGTCGCGGTCAGGGCCGCCGTCGATCACCTCGAATTTCGGGCGCGGACGGGTGTCGTCAGCGGCCAGGGGGGGCTGTTCGAAACCCTCGCGCGTGCCGAGGACGGAGCGGAGTTTGAGGATGAGGAACACGGCGATCCCGGCGAGGACAAGGAGCTGGATCAGGGAAGAGTTCATGCGGAGCCTCTGGCGGGCGCACAGGGCCCGGGGTTGGTAAATTGGTCGGTTGCGTCCTATGTAAGGGCTGGGTGGATGCAAGTCCACCAGTTGGGGCGAAAAGCTGCAGGAGGCGCTGAGGATGCGTGTGATCGGGGGCCTGTTGGTGTGGACCGTGGCCGAAATCTCGGCCTTTGTGGTTGTGGGCGGGTGGATCGGCCTTTTTGGCGTGCTGGCTTTGGTGCTGGGCACTGGCGTCGCAGGCGTCATGGTGCTGCGCTGGCAGGGGGTGCGTCTGGCGGGCGCCATGCAGCGTCCGCAGGCGATGCGGGCGGCGGGTGAGGCCGGGCTGGTGGTCTTTGGCGCCGTGCTGCTGATCTTGCCGGGGTTGCTGACCGATCTGCTGGGGCTGGCGCTGATGGTGCCGGGGGTCCGGCGCTGGGTCGTGGCGCGCATCGCGGCGCGCACCGTCGTCACGCGGAGTTACGATGCGGCGACCGATGTGGTTGAGGCGACGGCGGTTGAGGTTGAGCCCGGCGCCTTGCGGCCGCCTTCGGGATGGACCAAGCCGTGAGTGCCTGTTAGGAAGCTGCGACGAATTTCATAGGGAGATGGCGATGGCCGAGGAAAGCAACGGAAACGGAGCGGCTGCTCCAGCGGCGCCGGTTGTCAAGATGCAGGTTCTGGCGCAATTCGTACGGGACATGTCCTTCGAGAATCTGGTGGCGCAGAAAGGTCTGAGCGGGACCGAGATGCAGCCCGACATCCAGGTGGGCGTGTCGCTGGACGCGCGCAAGCGGACGGTTGCCAATACGTATGACGTGATTGCCAAGTTCAAGGTGACGTCCAAGAACAAGGCCAATGACGACA
The DNA here is from genome assembly GCA_031361245.1 of Rhodobacterales bacterium. Taxonomy (GTDB): domain Bacteria; phylum Pseudomonadota; class Alphaproteobacteria; order Rhodobacterales; family Rhodobacteraceae; genus Stagnihabitans. The sequence goes on along the minus strand of JANMCI010000381.1, from coordinate 1,181 downwards.
CGCTGTTCCTGATGGAGCTGGAATATGGCGGAGTTTTTCTGGTCGAGGGCGTGCCGGATGATCAGTTGCATCCGTTCCTGCTGATCGAATGCCCGCGGATGCTGTTCCCGTTCATCCGCCGCATCATCTCGGACGTCACGCATGACGGCGGCTTCCCGCCCCTGAACATCGACAACGTGGATTTCATGGCGCTTTACCGTCAGGAAATGGCGCGGCGGGCGGCGGCTTCGCAGGCCACGGCGGCACCTGTGGCGAACTAGAGCAGAGTCGGGGTGTACCCCGACCTACGGGGCCGGTCCTGCGGGGCCGGCTTTTTTCAATTTTCGGGGCGGCGTTTGAAGGGTCAGATCCGCTTTTTCCAGATTGCCCCGTCGCCCAGTTTGCCGACGAATTCGGCATGGGCTGCAATTTCAACCTCTGACAGCCGTGACGGCAACGGCGTCGGGCGGGGTTTGGGCCGCCACATGGTATCGGTCTGGTTGGCGGTTTGGGACTGCGCGGTCACGGGGTTCAGCGTGAGGTCGGGCTGACGGCCGCCGATAAGCTCCAGATAGACCTCGGCCAGAATCTCGCTGTCCAGAAGGGCGCCGTGTTTTTCGCGGGCGGAGTTGTCCACGCCAAAGCGGCGGCAGAGCGCGTCAAGGCTGGCGGGGGAGCCGGGGAATTTCTGGCGGGCAAGCGCCACGGTATCGAAGGCGCGGGTCATTGGCAGGGGGGCGTGACCGGCGGCCTGAAGTTCGTGGTTGAGAAACTTCATGTCGAAGGGGGCGTTGTGGATGACGAGGATGGCGTCGCCGATAAACTCAAGAAATGCCGCCGCGATGGCGCGGAACCGGGGCTTGTCGCGCAGGAAGTCGTCGCCAAGCCCGTGCACCTCGAACGCCTCTTTCGGCATCGCGCGGTCGGGGTTGATGTACTGGTGGTAGGACCTGCCGGTGGGCATGTGGTTCAAAAGCTCGACCGCGCCGATTTCTACGACGCGGTCGCCGGTGGCGGGTTCCAGCCCGGTGGTTTCGGTGTCGAGGACGATTTCACGCATGTCAGGCTGTGTTCCGGGTCCGGATATGGGCGATCAGGGCTTTGACATAAGCCGTGGTCGAGGGCAGGTCGAGGGTTTCGACGATGTGGGTGGCGCGTTTGCGTTTCTGGGCATCGGGCATCTGGCGGGCGAGGATGGTGGC
>JANMCI010000375.1:0-11371 GCA_031361245.1 Rhodobacterales bacterium | reverse complement strand
CGAACACCCGAGTCGCGGGGCATGTGCAAGCCGCGCTCTACTGCCCACAGGACCGCTCCGGCCAGGGTTCGCACACCGATCTTGTTGTACAGGTTCTGAACATGGTTGTCCGCCGTCTTGACCGCGATAGCCAAGGTCTTGGGCCACTTCCTTTACCGTCAGCCCGGCAATCAGGTGGCGCAGAACTTCGGTTTCCCTTGGGCTGAGGTCAGCGGCAGAGGGGGCGGCGCGCGTCGCATGGCCCGTGGCCCGCAGGACGGCCCCTCCCGCTTCAGGGCAAAGAGTGCCGTCACGGATCGCCACCGTCAGACGCGCGGCGGCGGCCGTAGGGCTCAGGGCGGTGCGATGGGGCCGCGTTTCAATCCAACTGCGATAGGCCTCGGCTGCGGCAAGAAGGCGGGCAGCGGGCGACAGGTCGGCGCCTTTGCTGCCGCGGTGGTAGCCGGAGCCGTCCAGCCGTTCGTGGTGCCGTCCCGTCAGGGTGGCCAGTGGCAGGAAGGCGGTGCCGGCGCGGGAGAGGATGCGTTCGCCATGCCAGGCGTGCAGGCGCAACTGGTCACGCTCGTCTTCCGAAAAACTGCCGGGCCGGGTCCATGCGGCGACCGGCAGCACCAGTTCGCCAATGTCATGCACCCATCCTGCCCGGCGGATCGTCACGATCTCGCGCTCTGGCAACCCCATCAACCGGGCCGCGCTTTCAGCAAGCTGTGCAACCGCCCTGGAATGACCGACGCTGTTGGGCATGCACATGTCAACCATGTCGGCGATCACAAGACAGGTCGCGTCGATCTCGACCCCCGACATCTCGGCCGGGGTGGGGTCGAGCGTGCGTACAGCGTGCGCTTCGGGCGTGCGATCAAGGCCGGCCAGCAGGTCAGCAGGCCGGGCAAGGAAAGCATCGACCAGTACTGGATCATAGGCACTGCCCCTGCGCTTGCCGATCAGAACCGTCGCCTCGTCCATACCGAACGTGTCCTTCAGCAGGATCGCGTCCTGCGCCAATGTCACGATCCGCACTGGCATGGCGATCGCCGCACCCTTCAGACCCGCAGGCAGGCCGCGCCCATCCCAGCGTTCGTAAAGCTGGCCGAGGCCACTGCAGATCGCTTCGGGCAGGCCAAGGCGCGCCGCGATACGCTCGGCCACTTCGCAATGCCCGGAAAGGATCGCCCGACTGGTTCCCGGCGCCTGCATCAGACCATGCACAAGCGCCAAAGCCGCCGCTTGCACCGAGGCTCCGGCAGTGCGCCGCTTCAGGCCTTGATCACGAGCGGAAGGACTTCGGCCGGTCGCCCGTTGTCAATCAGCGCAAAGTCGCGGCGGAAGGCATACTCATCGCCCAGAAGCGCGGACATCAGGTGGCTGTCGGCATTGCAGCCGATATATCTCAGAAGGGCCTGATACAGGATTGCAGCAAAATCTTCCTGCGGCACCCCTGTCGCACGCCCCAGCCGCACACCTAGTACGGCGGAGCGCAGGGCAAAACCCTGGTGCTGGCCAACCGCGAGATCGGTGGCCAAAGACAAGGCCGCGAAGAAGTCGACGCGCCGCATGGCTCCTCCGTACTGCGGGGAAGTCTAGCAAGAAACACCGCTCCTGGCTGCACGAGAAGCGGAATTGAATGGCGGCGGATCAGGAGCTGCGGGGTGTCCGTTCCCAACGTCTCACTGCGGTCAATCAAAGGACGTCACTTGGCGATCAGCAAGTTGATGCCGCGCGCCTCGAACGCTTTGGCGTCGGCGTCGGAAATGCCATCATCGGTGATGAAGGTTTGCACGACCTCGAGCGACCCAAGGCGGGTGAAAGAGGATTTGTTGATCTTTGTCGAATCGGCCACAAGGTAGACATGGCTGGTGGCCTTTATCATCGCCTCTTTCAGCTGCAGGTCGGCAAAGCTGGGGCAGGTAAGGCCGGTGTCAAGCGACACGCCTGCCGTGGCGAGAAAGAGCTTTCCGGCAAAGATGTTACGGAAATATTCGGCCGATTTGTCCCCCGAGAGGGACAGGGTCGGGGCCCTGAACTGGCCGCCGGGCATGTGGATGGCAAAGCCGGGGACGGCGCCAAGAATGATTGCGATATTGAGGGCGTTGGTGATCACGGTCAGGTTCTTGCGATTGACAAGGCGGCTGGCAACCTCGGTCGTGGTGGTGCCGGCATCAAGGATCAGCGTTTCGCCGTCACTGACCAGACTGGCCGCCAAGGCGCCGATCCGCGCCTTTTTGTCCATGTTGTCCTGATGATGGAGCAGCATGGTGCCGCTGGCGGTTGCGATCGGGTTCAGATAGGCCCCGCCATGTTCGCGAGTGATCTGGCCCACGGCTTCCAATCGCTCCAGATCCTGGCGGATCGTCACCTCGGACACCTGGAAAGCCGCCGAAAGATCGCGGACACGAGCGGCGCCCTCTTCCTGGATCCATTCCAGAATGCGCCGGCGCCGGGGTTCAGACAAAAGCCCGAACTTGGAGTTGCTGCGATTTGGTTGCATGGGGGCGTCTGTTCCGGAAATGGCGATGTTTGATTTCGATTGGTTTCGATCATTCTAGCAAGTCTTGGAAGCCAGCGGAAGTGCAGCCGTTTGCGCGACGCGAATCTGTGCCGCAACTCGGCTAATTGGTTGCATGCCTGCCGGAAAATGGTTGGAAAAAGGCCGAGTTCGGGCCGGGCGGGCCCGGGCTGCCCCGAAATGCCTTGCATTTCAAAACGCAGTAAACGAAAACATTCGAAAGTGATGTGGGCGCTGTCTGGCGGGGCAATCCCCTGGACGACGCCGCAATCCTGGCCGCCGCCGAGGAAACCGGCGCAATCGTGACCTTCGAGGAAGCGTCGGTGCTGGGCGGTTTGGGTGGCGCCGTGGCAGAACTGACCTTTGCCAACCACCCCGTTCCGGTGGAGCGGATAGGCTTTCCCGGCTTTGTGACCACGGGATCGGTCGAATGGCTGTTCCGTGAATTCGGGCTGAGCCCCGAAGGCATCATCGCAGCCGCGCGGCGCGCGATGAAACGGGCCGGGACATGATGATACGGCACGTCTTGGCGCTGGATCAGGGGACGACGAACACCAAAGCGATTCTGGTGACAGAAGCGGGTGAGATTGTGGCGCGCGCCTCCAGCCCGCTGGCGACGCAGTATCCGCGTCCCGGCTGGGCCGAACAATCCGCGACTGACATCTGGGCTTCGGTCAGGGCGGTCATCGCAGAGGAGGTGGTCAAATCTGGCGGCATCCGGATCGACGCCATCGGCATCGCCAACCAACTCGAGACTCTGGTGACTTGGGATGCGCGCACGTCCCAGCCGATTTGCCCGGCGATCATCTGGCAGTGCCGCCGAACTGCCGATGGCGGCGCGGCGCTGATCGCGGCGGGCCATGACGACGGCGTTGTGGCCGCAGCGGGGCTTTCGATCAATCCGCTGTTTCCAGCCACCAAGTTGGCGTGGATATTGGAAAACGTCCCGGGCGCGCGGGCGCTGGTGGACCAAGGCCATCTGCGCGCTGACACGGTGGATGCCTGGCTCTTGTGGAACTTGACCGGCGGGGTGGCCTTTGCCACCGACTATTCCAATGCCTCGCGCACCCAAATGTTTGATACCGCTGCCTTGCGGTTCAGCCCCGAGCTCTGCTCGCTTTTCGGGGTGCCTGTCGCATGTTTGCCAGTGCCGATGCACTCGGACGCGGCGTTTGGAGCCACGGCCGGTGAAGTCACAGCCCTGCCAACAGGAGTGCCGATCCGGGCGATGATGGGCGACAGTTACGCGGCCCTCTACGGCGATGGTGTCAGGGCGCCCGGTACGGTCAAGGCGACCTTCGGGACCGGATCGTCGCTGATGACGTTGACGCCGGGGCGGACCGCGCCGCGACACGGGCTGTCTGGCACCATCGCCTGGACGACAACCGCCGCTGGCACGGCCCATGCGCTTGAGGGCAATATCACCGTTTCGGCGCAGGCGGTGGCGTTCTTGGCCATGATATTGAGCGCGGATTTGGTGTCAGCGCTTTCGGACATGGCGCAGACGGTGGCCGATGCCGGCGGAGCCGTCTTTGCCCCCGCCCTTGCCGGGCTTGGCGCACCCCATTGGGACGATAGCGCGACAGCAACCATCACAGGGATGACTCATGGCATAGCACCGGCCCATCTGGCGCGAGCCGCCTGCGATGCAATTGCCCAACAGCTCGCGGATGTCTTTGGAGCGATGGATTGGGACATGAGCCACAAGATCGCGGGCCTGAAGGCGGATGGCGGCGCTTCCGCAAACCGGTTCCTGATGCAGCTTCAGGCAGACATTCTGGGACGACCCGTTCAGCGCAGCGACGTCGAAGAGGTCGGCGCAATGGACGTCGCATCGATGGCTTTGGGGGCGAAGTTCGGCCCGCAACAGGCGACGGAATTCATTCCTGTCTTGCCGGCCGTTGCGCGTGAACGGCAGCGGGGAAATTGGACGCGCGCCGTGATCAAAACCCGCGCTTGATCAGGCGCGTCACCACAGCCTTGGCGAACATGGCCCCTCGGCCTGGTCAGAGATGGGCCATCGGCCTTGAACCCGGTGCTGAGCACCTTAAGGTGAAAGGCAATGGCCCCGCGGTGGTAATGGATGCGTTTTGGAACCGGTGTCCCTGACAGAGCGTTAGCATGAGTTCATCGGGCTGCGGACTGGCAGTCGTGGTCCCAAGGAGGTGTCATGTTGCACGATAAGCATTCGCTGAGTGCGCTGACGGTCCCTGTGTACACCACGGACACGGAAGGAAATATTACGTTCTACAATGATGCGGCGGCGGACCTGTGGGGCTTTCGCCCGGAAATCGGCGGCAAGCAATGGTGCGGGTCATGGCGGCTCTATCTGCCCGACGGCACGCCACTGCCGTTTGAGGACTGCCCGCTGGCCCTGACTTTGCGGCAGGGTGCACCGGTCAATGGGGTTGAGGCGGTCGCAGAGCGGCCGGACGGGTCGCGGGTCGCGTTCATGCCATATCCAAATCTGGTGCGGGACGACGCCGGGCAGGTTACGGGAGCGATCAACCTTCTGGTGGAATTGACAGATCGCAACCTGAACGATCTGCAACGCGAACGGCTGGCGGCCATCGTTTCATCCTCTGATGACATCATCATCAGCAAGACCCTGAATGGGATCATAACATCCTGGAATGCCGCAGCCACTCGGATCTTGGGGTTTGATGAGAACGAGATGATTGGCCAGTCGATCTTGCGGATCATTCCGCAAGAACTAGCCCATGAGGAAGTAGAGATCCTGCGCAAGATCCGACTGGGCGAGCGCCTCGAGCATTTCGACACCGAGCGGCTTACCAAGGATGGCGGTCGCGTCCACTTGTCCCTGACCGTATCGCCGCTCAGGGACCGCATCGGGCGCATTGTCGGTGTTTCGAAAGTTGCGCGCAACATCACCGAACGCAAGCGCAGCGAGGATTTGCAGAAGCTCTTGTTCAATGAGTTGAACCACCGCGTCAAGAACACTTTGGCCACCATTCAGGCCATCGCGGGGCAATCGCTGCGCCGATCAGTCGGCCCTCAGGAGTTCGTCGACAGCTTTGGCGGACGGGTGCGCGCACTGGCCCGTGCGCATGATCTGCTGGTGCGCGGTGAGATGCATGACGTTGGCATTGCCGGATTGATTGAAGAGCAGGTGATCCTGGGACGCTACGATATCAGGATATCTCAAGCGGGGCCCGATGTCCGGTTGGAGCCGCAGGCGGCAATCCAGGTCGCCTTGGTGCTTCATGAACTGGCCACCAATGCCCGCAAACACGGCGCGCTGTCCAAGGCGACCGGCACTCTGGCCATCAATTGGCTGGCGACGCAGGGTGGGACGCCGGAGCTGATCATCGATTGGCGGGAAGGGGGAATGCAGAACCTGTCCGCACCCCCAAGTGCAGGGTTCGGTTCCACATTGATCGGCGAGGCATTGGTCGCCTGTGGTGGCAGCACAAGCGTTGAATTCCGTCCCGAGGGCCTGTCCTGCCAAATTCGCTTGCCGCTGAGCGAGCGGGAGCAGGGCAAGATGGCAAGGCTGACGGCCGCACTGCAAAGCGAACCGCCGACGTCAGCAAATGGCTCAGGAGAAGGGGATCTGCAGGGCCGCAAGATTCTGATCGTCGAGGATGAGGCGTTCATCGCCATGGATATCGCTGATCTTCTTGCCGAAGAGGGCATGACCGTTATCGGTCCGGCGCGCACTCTTGAGCAGGCCCGCCAGATGGCCGTTGCGGGCGGCTTTGACGTGGCGCTGGTCGATGGCAATCTGAACGGCGATCCGGTTGACATGGTCGCGGATATCCTGACCGGGACGCAGGTTCCTTTCGCTTTTTGCTCAGGTTACGGACGTGAAGCCCTTCCGGCGAATCACGGCTCTGCGCCGATCCTGGCCAAGCCGTTCGGGCGCGATGATCTGCTGGCAGTGGTGGCGGAACTGTGCCGTCGCGCGGTTGCCGGAAGGTGACGCATCTGACCCAACACCGCGCTGGTTTTCCGTTGCTTTGCTTGAATGCAGACCTGACGAACACTTTTTTCGCGGAACCATTTTAGCTCCAGAGCGTTGTATTCGCATGGTTTGCCGCCGCTTTGGCGCATTAGAGGAAGGACACCAAATGAACAGCATCATCTATCTTGTCGGTCTCGTTGTCGTTGTCTTGGCCGTCTTGTCGCTCATCGGCCTGCGCTGAACGCAGAAAAGGAACAAGTCATGGAACGGATAGAAGAATTGAGCCGGGCGTCAGCCCCTGGCAAACCTGTCGATGGTCACTATGTCGATTGGCCCGCCATCCTGGGGGGTGGCGTCGTCGCGGTGGCTGTCGCGTCGGTGTTCACCGGTTTTGGCGCGGCCTTGGGTCTTTCGACGATTTCCGCGGAGCCCGGCGAAGGCAGTTTCAACGTCATGGTGATCGTGAGTGCGCTCTGGATCGTGGTGACGCTGGTTGCAAGCTATATGACCGGTGGCTATGTCGCGGGCCGCATGCGGCGCCGGATTGATGCAGCGCCTGAGGATGAAATCACCGCGCGCGATGGCATCAACGGCCTTGTCGTGTGGGGCCTGGGCATCGTGGTCTCGGTCATGCTGTTGGGATCGGCAGCGTCCACAACTCTGTCCATGGCCGGATCGGTGCTCTCGTCCGCAACGAATGCGGCTGGCGCTGTGCTGGGCGGCGCGGCGCAGGGCGTGCTTTCAGAAAATATCACCATGGGTCTCGAAACCGCCAAAACGGACCCGATGACTTATCTGAGCAGCACAATGCTGCGGCCAGCGCAGGTGGCGCCGATAACTGGTGCGCCGACAGGAAGCGGTACAGGAAGTGTTGTGGCGGCCGAATTGTCCAAAGAGGCGACCGCGATCCTTGGCAACATCGTGGCCTCAGGCGAGATCAGCGATGCCGAGCGGGGCTATCTTGAAAGCGCCGTGGTGACAAATGCTGGCGTTCCGCAGCCGGAAGCCGCTGCCAGGGTCGACGCGGCTGTCACGACGGCGCAGGCCCGGCATGCGGAGATCGTCAAATCGGCCGCCGACGCCAAAGACCTTGCGATCAAGACGGCTGAAGTTGCGCGCGTCAGCGGCATTCTGACGGCGTTTCTGCTCGCCGCGGCTGCCTTGGTCGCTGGTGCCGCGGCTTATGTCGGAGCCGTCCACGGCGGGCGCCACCGCGATGAAGGTCGGATTTTCGGGGGCTTTGGCTACAGGCGGTAACGGCACTTACGAATGCTGTTGGCGGGCCATCCGGCTAGGGTGGCCCGCATTTCCTTTTGGATCGGTCCGACAATGCAATCGGCGGTTCCTTCTTGCTGCGTTTTCTCTTACGAAAACCGGGAGGGTGTCCTGTGGCGCCCGTCACCACCGATGTCGCGTCGCCGGCGAGACGGTTGAAGGAAAAATGCAGTGAACGATGATCCTGAAGCGCAGCTGAACGTACAGGATGACTTGCGCTATGCCATCCTGGAGGGGGCGCCGGTCTTTCTTTGGCTCGGCGACGTTGAGGGCAACTGCGTATTCCTGAACCGTGCGCTGAGAGAGTTCTGGGGAGTCCGTGAGGACCTTTCGGACTTCAGTTGGCCGGCAACTCTTCACCCCGAGGATGTCGAAAAGCTTGCTGTACCTTACGGGGCCGCGATGAAGGATCAGACGGCTTTTGAAGTTGAGGCCCGATACCGCCGCGCTGACGCGGAATGGCGAATACTGCACACCTCAGCACAGCCACGCTTTTCGACCGCTGGCGAATTTCTTGGCATGGTCGGCGTCAATACCGACGTTACGGATCAGCGCGCGGGCGAGCGGTCCCTGCGCCAGACTGCCGAGCAACTGGACTTTGCTCTGGACGCCGCCGCCGGCATGGGGACGTGGCACTGGGATACCTCGGCAAATCAACTGACGGGCGATCGACGCTTTGCTGCTGCGCTGGGCATTGCGATTGAAAAGGCCGAGCAGGGGTTTTCGGCCGAACAGTTTCTGGAGATGGTCGTTCCCGAAGACCGGGCGGAACTCACGGAACGGATAAATGTGGCTCGCAATACCGGGAACACCTTTCGCTGCGAATACAGGATAATTACCGAGAGCGGCGCTCGCTGGCTTGCAACCGTTGGTCGTTGCAGCATCCCGGAGCTTGGTCAGCCACAAATTCTCGCAGGAATTACAATGGAAATCGGCGAGCGCAAAGCCCGCGAGGCGCAACTTGATCTTTTGACGCGCGAGCTGGCGCATCGCATCAGGAACATATTCACCGTCCTTGGCGCCATGGTCAGGCTGACCGCGCGAGAAAATCCCACGGCTGCCGAAGCCTTCAATTCGTTCCAGGGACGCATGACTGCGATGGCCGCCGCCTATGCTCATATTACGCCGGCCGCCGACAAGCCGGTAGCAGCGGGCAGCCTTGATCGATTGCTGATGCAGATATTTGCGCCCTACTTGATCGGCCAGTCGCCGGGCATCGTCGTGGCAACGCCTGAAGTCGAGTTGAATGAGGCAACCGCCTCGAGCCTCGCGCTGATCCTGCACGAATTGGCAACCAACTCGGCGAAATACGGCGCGCTGGCGTGTGGCGGTCGCGTGGAATTCACTGTCGAGGAATTGCCAGACGGGCAGCTTTGCCTGATGTGGGCCGAAAAGGGCGTTACGTCTCAAGCCGCAACGGCGGATGGACAGGGATTCGGAACCCGCCTGATCGAAAACAGTGTGAAAGCGCTTCGGGGAACGGTCACAAAGGAGTGGCGCGACGATGGCTTGTTCTGGCAACTGACCATTCCTGGAGCGCAGGCATCTTGAAAAGGCCGAGTGCCGGGATCTGCTAAACCTGGTGAAGAAGGCGGGCGACGCTGGCCCGCCTTTGTCTTCCTCGGCTTACATCCAGTAATAGGACTGGCCCCAATAGTCATGGGTATTTTGTTCCCAGTCACTGTCGGCCTGCCAGCGTTCTGGCCGCGCCGGGGCGCCTTCAAGTTGGTCCGCTGTGATGTCGGTCTGGAATCCACCCTTTTCGATGTCATAGGTCAGCGAGGTCCACGGCACCGGATACAGGGACGCCGCAAGGCCAAGAAATCCGCCGAAGCGCATCATCGCATAGGCCACTTTGCCTGACGACTTGTCGATCATCAGATGGTCGATCGTACCGACGATTGTGCCGTCTCGACCGCAGACGTCCGTGCCCTCGACGTTCGCCGAAGAAACAAGGGTGTTCTTTGAAAAAGTCTGGTCATTCATGGCTGGAACTCCTCTTTTGTCCGGGATGAACGCATGCCAAAGCGGGTTGTTCCCAAGGGCGTGGTGCCCCTTCGTCGAACCGGCGCAATCCCGCCTGATGTTTTGTTTGGGGACGAACATCGTGGCCCCGAGGAACGAATTTCCCGCCGAAACGTTAGCCCTGAAGAGGAGTTTGGCATGGCACAGCGTTCATTCTGGAAGGGATATCTGAAGTTGTCTCTGGTGACCTGCCCGGTTGCCATGACCCCGGCCATTACCGACAACGAGAAGGTCAGCTTTCATATTCTCAACGCAAATACCGGCAATCGTGTCGTCAGCACCTTCGTTGACGCCGTCAGCGGCAAGCCCGTTGAAGATGACGATCAGGTCAAGGGCTATCCCCGCGGCGAGGATGGCTTCGTGATACTGGAAGAGGAAGACCTCGCCTCAATCGGGCTGGAGAGCACCCGCACCATTGCCATTGAGATGTTCGTTCCCGCCGACAGCATCGATTGGATCTGGTATGACAGCCCCCATTACATGGTGCCGAACGGAACGGTGGGAGAGGAAGCGTTTTCAGTCATTCGCGAGGCCATGGTTTCCACTGCAACTGTCGGGATTGCGCGTGTGGTCCTGTACCGCCGCGAGCGGGCGTTGATGCTGCAACCGCGTGGCAAAGGGATCGTGCTGTGGACGCTTCGCTATGGGGATGAGGTGCGCGATGCAGCCGATTATTTCGGTGACCATGGCAAGGTTGACATCGACGGCGGGCTCGTTGACTTGCTGACCCGGTTGATCCAGCAGCGCAGCGCGCCGTGGAGCCCCGACATGGTGGCCGATCCGGTGCAGGCCAAGCTTCTGGACATCATTGCGGCCAAGAAGAAAGGCCGCAAGCCAACTGCCCGTGCAATGGAAGCGCCGTCATCAGGCAATGTGATCAATATCATGGACGCGCTGCGAAAGAGCATCGACGCCGAGAGCAAACCGAAAAAGCCGTGACTTCTCAGAGTACTCGTTTGCCGCGCTGTTTTGGCGGTTCCAGCGGGCGGGCGTCGCCACGGAAATTCGCCCAGGGGTCCGCGGCGAAGGTTGCGACGCGCTGCCGCATGTTTTGGACGGTAAAATGCGCCGGTCCGATGGCGGGTCCAAGTTCTGCCCAATCCAGCGGCACCGAAACGGTCGCTCCTGGCCGTGCCCGTGTTGAATAGGGCGCAACTGCCGTCTGACCCCGCTGATTGCGCAGATAGTCGATCAGGATCTTGCCGTCGCGTTTGGATTTCGTGATCGTTGCGACGTAGCGATCCGGACTATCCGTCGCCATGTCCCGTGCAATAGTTGCAGCATAGCTCTTGACCGCCGCCCAGTCAGCCTTGGGCGTCAGCGGCGTGACGACATGCAAGCCCTTGCCGCCCGAGGTTTTCACATAGGCCGCAAGTCCGCTGGTCGTCAGACGTTGCCGAACCTCCATGGCGGCATCGATCACGGCTGGCCAATTCACGTCGTCACCGGGATCAAGGTCCATGATCAGCATGTCGGGATGCTCCCATTCCGCGACGGTCGATCTGGTCTTGTCGCGGTTTGGTGCCGCTCCTTTGATAGCGTAATGTGCAGCAAAGGAGATGGACGATGGGCACAGCCATGACGGATGAATTTCGCAAGGATGCGGTGCGGATCGCGCTGACCAGCGGGCTTTCACGCAAACA
>JANMCI010000354.1:0-17437 GCA_031361245.1 Rhodobacterales bacterium | reverse complement strand
TGCCGCCAAATTGAAGGTCGAAGCCGGCAGCATGCCGTCGTGGGACCTGACTGCCCGTCAGGCCTGTGACCTCGAGCTGTTGATGAATGGCGGGTTTCATCCGCTGCGGGGCTTCCACTCCGAAGCCGACTACAACGGTGTGGTGGAAAACATGCGCACCGCCGATGGCACGCTGTGGCCGATCCCGATCACGCTCGATGTGTCCGAAAAGTTTGCCGACACCGTCGCCAAGGGTGGCCGGATCGCGCTGCGCGATGCAGAGGGTGTCATTCTGGCCGTGATGACCGTCACGGACAAATATGTACCGAACAAGGCCAACGAGGCCGCCAAGGTCTTTGGCGCCGACGATCTGGCCCACCCGGCCGTCAACTATCTGCACAACATCGCGGGCCCGGTCTATCTGGGCGGTCCGGTCGTGGGGTTGCAAGCGCCGATCCACTATGACTTCAAGTCACGCCGCGATACGCCGAACGAATTGCGCACCTATTTCCGCAAGGTTGGCTGGGACAAGGTTGTGGCCTTCCAGACCCGCAACCCCTTGCACCGCGCCCATCAGGAGCTGACGTTCCGTGCCGCGCGCGCGGCGCAGGCCAACCTGCTGATCCACCCGATTGTCGGAATGACCAAGCCGGGCGACGTCGACCACTTCACCCGCGTGCGCTGCTATGAAGCGGTCATCGACAAGTATCCGCAATCGACCACCACGATGTCGCTGCTCAATCTGGCGATGCGCATGGCCGGCCCGCGCGAGGCGGTCTGGCACGGCCTGATCCGCAAGAACCATGGCGTCACCCATTTCATCGTCGGGCGCGACCACGCCGGTCCCGGCAAGAACTCGGCCGGCAAGGATTTCTACGGCCCCTACGACGCCCAGACCCTGTTCAAGGAGCATGAGGCGGAAATCGGCGTGACGATGGTCGATTTCAAGCACATGGTCTATGTTTCGGAAAAGGCCCAGTATTACCCGGCGAATGAAGTCCCGGAAGGCTGCACGATCCTTGATATCTCGGGCACCGAACTGCGCCGCCGCCTGCGTGAGGGTCTGGACATTCCGGAATGGTTCTCGTTCCCCGAGGTTGTGACGCAATTGCGCAAGACCTCTCCGGCACGCGACAAGCAGGGCTTTACGGTGTTCTTCACGGGCCTGTCAGGTTCGGGGAAGTCCACCATCGCCAACGCGTTGATGGTCAAGCTGATGGAGATGGGGGGCCGCCCGGTGACGCTGCTGGACGGCGATGTCGTGCGCAAGCATCTGTCGAGCGAGCTGGGCTTTAGCAAAGAGCACCGCGACATCAACATCAAGCGGATCGGCTATGTCGCGTCCGAGATCACCAAGAACGGCGGCATCGCCATCTGTGCCCCGATCGCACCCTATACCGCGACCCGCCGCGCCGTGCGCGAGATGATCGAAAGCTACGGCGCCTTCATTGAAGTGCACGTCGCGACCTCGGTCGAGGAATGCGAAAAGCGCGACCGCAAGGGCCTTTACAAGCTGGCGCGCGAGGGCAAGATCAAGGAATTCACCGGCATCTCTGATCCCTATGAAATTCCGTCCAAGGCCGAATTGGTGTTGCAAACCGAAGGGCTGGAAGTTGATCACTGCGCCCATCAGGTGATCCTGAAGCTGGAATCGATGAGCCTGATCAAGGCCTGACGTCTTTGAGATCTGACGGTCACGCGACAAGCGCCGCCCCTGATCGGGCGGCGCCTGGCTTTTCAGCCGGCGGTTCAGCGCAGCCAGGTCATCTTGCTCAGCACGCCATCTCGCAGGAAATAGTGGTGGAAAATCGCCATTCCGGCATGTCCGAGGATGAGCAGCATCATCGCGTTCATCACCAACACATGCAGTCCCGCCGCCTGATCAATGCCGAAGAACCAAGCGGTGATACCAAGCGTCGGCACAGCGATCATCAGGCCGTAAAGCAACCAGTGCACCACGGACGCAGCACGGGTGGCGAGGTCAGTCTGTACCGCCTCGGGCGCGCCGGTCATCAGCCGGATCGCCAGCCGCAGCAGCACGACCGCCAGCAGGGCCGACCCCGCCCAGACGTGAAAGGTTGGCACAAGCCCGCCAAGGGCATGACCCTCCATCCTGGCGTCGAACGCCTGTTCCATTCCGTCGCTGACAAAGTAGTTCGCGGCGATCAGGGCAGCCGTCGCCCAGTGCAGGCCAATCTGCAGCCCGCTGTATCCGTCTCTCGAAGCCATGGTATCCAACCTTTTCTGTGGCAACAGGCGGGATGCGATTTGCCCCACGCTGTTTTCTCGCCCCGATAAAGGTTGATTGTGCACCTGCAGCAATTGACCAAAAGGCATAGGCCGCTGTGCCGCAGGCGTCTGCAACTCAAGTTCTAGACGCCGCGAACCCGGTCAGTGCACCGAAACCGGGGCCATGTCATGCTCGCGGGCCAGAGCGAAGGCAAGCTTGCGATCTGCGACCAGCGCCAGCCGCTCGCCATTGGGGCGGTGCACGGCATAAATCGTCTCGAAACCCTCAGCCTGCGCCTGCAGTTCCGAGGGCAGATCCGCGACGGAAACCGGGCGCACATAGACGATGGCACGCTCTGCCGCGGGAAGATTCGGGTATTTCACATCCATGATCCTGCCTCCTATTTCTTGCCGATGCGGATGGTCTGCACCACCGTCTCGGGCGCCTGCCGGCGCAACTCGATATGCAAGAGCCCGTGTTCCAGATGGGCCCCCGCGACCTCGACCCCGTCCGCCAGGACGAAACTGCGCTGGAACGCCCGGGCCGCGATGCCGCGATGCAAATAGACCCGCTCGATCGTCTCTTCGGCCTGCCGTCCGCGCACCACCAGTTGCCGGTCCTCGACCGTGATGGCCAGATCGTCCTCGCGAAAGCCCGCGACGGCCAGCGTGATGCGATAGTGGTTTTCGGATGCGGCTTCGATGTTGAACGGCGGATAGCCTTCCGAGGCCGTCTTGGCCGTTCGCTCCACCAACCGCTCAAGCTGTTCAAAGCCCAGCAGGAAAGGGTGGGAGCCAAAGCTCAATTTTGTCATCGTCATGTCCTTTGCAAAAGCGACATTGGGGGCTGCAAGCCCATGACGGCACTTGCATCTGACCTTGAATATGGGTCGGGTTTGGCGCCGCTGCAAGGGCAAGGCGCATGACGAATTCGTGCCACTGCGACACTTTTCGCACGAGATTCTTCCCCACCGTGTGGCGAATCGCTATATCTTGACCGCAAAGACAGGATTGGACCCAGATACCGATGAACGCGCCCGGAGAGCTGAACTACGAAGACATGCTGCGCATTCGGCTGAACGTCCTCACGCGCGAGCATCGCGATCTGGATGATGCCATCCACGCTTTGCAGGAAAGTGCTCGGGCCGATGCGTTGACGCTGCGTCGGCTGAAAAAGCAGAAGTTGGCATTGAAGGATCAGATTGTGAAGATCGAGGACCAGCTGATCCCCGATATTATCGCTTGAGGCGGCGACCATCGCGCCGTCCTGTCCTTGCCTCCGCCGCCCGCATCGCTAATAAGCGATCCAAAGACGGGGGCGCTTATGGCCGTAGACATCGGAATCATCATGGGAAGCCAGTCGGACTGGCCGACGATGCGCGAGGCTGCTGCGGTTCTGGATGAACTGGGCGTGTCCTATGAGACCAAAATCGTCTCGGCCCATCGCACGCCGGACCGGCTGTGGGACTATGGCAAGACGGCCGTTGCGCGCGGGCTGAAGGTGATCATTGCCGGGGCCGGAGGTGCTGCCCATTTGCCGGGGATGATGGCCAGCAAGACACGGCTGCCGGTGATCGGCGTGCCGGTGCAGACCAAGGCCCTGTCCGGGGTCGACAGCCTTTATTCCATCGTTCAGATGCCCAAGGGCTTTCCGGTGGCAACCATGGCCATCGGTGCCGCCGGCGCAGTCAATGCCGGGCTGTTGGCCGCCGGTATCCTGGCGCTGCACGACGCGGCTTTGGCGGCGCGTCTGGATGCCTGGCGCGCGGCGCTGTCGGCCTCGATCCCCGATGAGCCGTCGGAGGACTGAATGCTGAAGCAAGGTGCGACGATCGGCATTCTGGGCGGTGGTCAGCTGGGACGCATGCTGTCCGTGGCCGCGTCACGTCTGGGCTTTCAGACCCATATCTATGAGCCGGGGGCCAACCCGCCCGCCGCCGACGTCGCCCATGCCGTGACGAGGGCGCCCTATGACGACGACGCAGCGCTGGCTGCCTTTGCGGCAGCGGTCGATGTCATCACCTATGAATTCGAAAATATCCCGACCGCCGCGCTGGACGTGCTGGAGGCCACCCGCCCGATCCGCCCCGGACGGCGGGCGCTGGCAACCTCGCAGGATCGCCTGCTGGAGAAAGCGTTCCTGACCAGCTTGGGCATTTCCTGCGCACCCTATGCCCCGGTGACTTCGCTGGCTGAACTGCAGGCCGCCGTTGCCCGGATCGGCACGCCTTCGATCCTCAAGACCACGCGGCTTGGCTATGACGGCAAGGGGCAGGTCCGCCTGCAGTCGCCTGCCGATGCCGGGGCCGCCTTTGGTGCGATGCAGGGCGCACCGGCCGTGCTGGAAGGGTTCATTTCCTTTACCCACGAGGTTTCGGTGATCGCCGCCCGCGGCCTTGACGGCTCGGTCGCCTGCTTTGACCCGGGCCAGAACGTCCACCGCGACGGCATCCTGCACACCACCACCATTCCCGCGCGCCTGACGCCCGCTCAGCGCACCGACGCTGTGCTGATGGCGGCCAAGGTGCTGAACGCGCTGGAGTATGTTGGCGTGCTGGGGTTGGAATTGTTCGTGACGTCCGAGGGTCTGATCGCCAACGAAATTGCCCCCCGGGTCCACAACTCGGGCCACTGGACGCAAAACGGCTGTGCGGTCGATCAGTTCGAGCAGCACATCCGCGCCATCGCGGGCTGGCCCTTGGGCGACGGCGCGCGGCATTCGGACGTGGTGATGGAAAACCTGATCGGCGACGACATCCTGCGTGTCCCTGCCATTGCGTCCGAGCGCAACGCCGCCCTGCATCTTTATGGCAAGGTTGAAGCGCGGCCCGGTCGCAAGATGGGCCACGTCAACCGGATCAAGCCGCTGGGGCGCTAGGCGACGTAATCCCAGTTCAGAAAGAACGCGCCCGCCGCCGTGGCAAGGGCCGCATTGCCGCCAATGGTGATATCGGCAAGCGTGACCTCGCTGCGCAGGGTGTCCAGCAGAATTACGGTGACATCAGAGAAGGTGATCCTGACATCGGCGCCGACCTTTACGATGGTGAGGTTGCCAAGGCCCGAGTTCGAACCCATGAACAGGATCTGATCATCGGCCGCGCTGAAATCAGTGATGACCGCTGTGCCGTCGCCGGCCTTGAACAGGAAACGGTCCGCACCAAGCCCCCCCGTCACCGTGTCGCTGCCGACCCCGACCCAGATCACGTCGGCTCCCGCGCCGCCCTGAACCACGTCATTCCCGGCCCCGCCCTGCACAACATCATTACCAGTGCCGGCATCGACCCGATCATTGCCCTTGCCTGCCTGAACCAAATCATTGCCGCCGCCCGCTTTGATCCGGTCCGCACCGCCCTGATCAATGACCAGATCACGGCCCGCTCCGGCATTGAACACGTCGTTCTCGGCGGACAGCGTGATCAGGTCATTGCCGACGAAGATCTGGTTGAACAGAGCAATGTCGTCCGCGGTCGAGGCCGTCTGGGTGACATCATAGCAACTGGCCGCGCTCAGCGAAAAGCCGAGGACCATCGCAGCCGCCGCTCCGGCGTTCGAGAGGAACAACGTCGTTGCAGTGCCACCGATTAGGTCGCCCTGATCATCATAAGCAAAGCCATCACCACCAAGCGCCTGAACCTGATCGCTGCCCCAAACGACCCGGGTTGCCATCGTAAACGCAAACGTGTGTTCCGGAATCTGATATGTCGCAGTCCCAACCGGAATGGCAGGAAGCTGAAAGAAAGCGCTTCCCCCCGCCACTTCCGAGACCGTGTGCGTCGTCCGGAACGGCGCGTTGAAGTCCAGTGTGTTGGGGTTGAATGCCATATCTGAATTGAAGAGAGCCATCGAAATCATCCTGTTGTGAGGGCGTTCACCGATCAAACCACATCGGTGATGCTGTTGGCAATCCGCCTACGCCTCAGGTGTGTCGGTATCCAGCAGGCCCTGTGCCAGTCGCTCTCGCGCCCCGCGCGCCAGCGCCTCATAGCGGTCACGGAACTGGTTGAGGTGGGTTTCCTCCAGCTCCTCCAGATCCATCAGGGCGTTGTGGGCGCCCTTGGTCGCACGGATCAATTCGTCGAGCTTGATCTGGATCGCCTCGGTGTCGCGGTTCTGGGTGTTCTGGATCAGGAACACCATCAGAAAGGTGATGATCGTCGTGCCGGTGTTGATCACAAGTTGCCATGTGTCGGAAAAGTTGAACACCGGCCCCGTGACGATCCAGACCCCGATCACGCCCAAGGCAAGGGCAAAAGTGCTTGCCCGCCCGGTAAATCGTGAAACGGTCTTGGCCAGACCCTTGTATCCGCCGCTCATCGGTTTGCCTCCTGCTCTGGCTGTGTGCCCCGGACCGCCGACAGTCCAAGTTCGATGGTGACCCTCAGCGCTTTGGCCAGGGTCATGCGATGATCAAAACGGCCCTTGTCCAGAAAGCAAAGGGTTTGAGCAATGACCAGCGGGTTCATCATCATGAAGGTATGGCTGACCGGAAGAACGATGTGGTCCGCCATGCCGGTAACTTTGGTGCTTTCAACGCTGACTTTGCCGTCATTCTGGCCTGTGATCAGCGCGCCGCTGATCGGGTTCATCTGCACTTTTCCGGCGATGATCCCCAATGGAAAATCGGGATCCGGCAAGGCCAGCGGCACTGAGGCCGCACCCGTGCCCAGTTGCTGCCCGGCTGGCCCGGTCAGCCATTGAAACGCCGCCCATTCGCCAAAGCGGTCCACCAGTTCAGAGCCTTTGTTGGGCGGCGCCAACATCACCACACGTCCCATCTTGTGGGGTCGGTGTCGGGCAAGCCACGCTCGCAACAGAATTCCACCCATTGAATGGGTCACAAAATGCACGGTCTCCGTGCAACCTGCGACTGCCTTACCGACAACGTCGACCAACTCTCCGATCGTGGACTTGGTAGAGGCATAACCGGCATTCACCACGCCATAGCCACGCGCTGTCAACGCCCGCTCCATCATGGCCAGCGACGTTTCGCTGCGCGCCAGCCCATGCAGCAGGACAACGGTCTCCCCCGTCACTGATCGAGGCGGATGCGATGTGGAATTTTTCGGCAACGGCATGGCCTTTTTCTCGCCCTCCACGGGCATCCGTGCAAGGTCAATGTGAGCCCCGGGCCTTTGTACAGCGCAGAACCTGAAATGTCGGCGACCAACGCCGACGCGTTACAGGATCAGATCTGCGGCAGTGACGAGCGCAAGCTGCATGTTGTTGATCACCATGGAGTGGCCGCCTGCGTCAAAGACCAGATTGGCACCGACATTGGTGAAGGCGGCCTTGGCGGCGCTGACAGTGGCGAAGTGGTAGGCCGACAGGTCGATCCTGTCCTGGCCATCCATGAAATCGGTCACTGTCGTCACGTCGCCCGACAGCCCCGGCGCGATCACGAACACATCCAGGCCCACGCCCCCGGTCAGCCGATCCGTCCCATCCCCGCCCGACAGCGTGTCGGCACCATTGCCACCAAAGACGAAGTCATCGCCCGTGCCGCCAAACAGCCCGTCGCTGCCAAGGCCGCCGTAGAGCTTGTCAGACCCGGCTGCGCCATTGATCACGTTGAGGCCGCCGTTCCCGGTCAGCAAGTTCGCCCCGGCATTCCCGTCGAGGTTGAGGTTCGCGAGTCCAGTCAAAGCGGCGTTTTCCACATTGGCGAACAGGGTGAGGTTGAGAGAAGTATTGGCCGAACGCACGACGTCCACGCCGCCGGCCTGCGCCTCGATCACCAGATCCGTGGCCCGATCAATGATGTAGGCGTCATTTGCTGCGCCACCCTCCATGCGGTCAGACCCGGCGCCGCCATTCAGAATGTCCCTTCCGAGGCCACCTTTCAGCGTATCGGCCCCGAGGGCACCGAACAGGGAATCGTTGCCCGCCGCTCCGACCAGTTTGTCATTTCCATTGCCGCCAGACATTGTGTCGCTGAACGAAGTGCCGCGGTAATCGTCGTTCGCAGCTGTCCCGCTCAGCGTCACCGCCGCTTCACGCGGGTCAAGGATCTGGCCGCGGATGTTCGAGTTACCCTGGCTGTTATCCTCCCATGCCACCAGCAACCGTCCGTCGGCCATTTCCGTGATGGTGGGGGCCATCTGGGAATTCGTGACCGCGGTGTTCACAAGGAATTCGGTGCCAGACACCGAGCCATTGGCATTGAAAACCTGCGCCCGAATGGCATTGCCCGAAGTATCGCCGCCAGTCAGGCTGGCATCCGTCCAGGCCACCACGAACCTGCCATCTGCAAGCCCTGTAACGGTGGCCGCGGATTGGTCGTGGACGGTCGTCGTGTTCACCAGGATTTCGACGCCCGTACTCGCGGCATTGGCACCGAAGGTCTGCGCCCGGACGGAAAACCCGGTTGTATCACCGGCAGTCTGGCTGAAATCGGTCCAGGCGACCACGAACCCGCCATTGGCAAGCGCTGTAATTGCGGGGGCGAACTGGCTGCTCGTCACCGTCGTATTCACCAGAAACTCTGCGCCCGATACCGAGCCATTGGCATTGAACACCTGCGCCCGGACGGCATGATAAGAGGTGTCGCCGCCGGTCTTGCTGTTGTCCGTCCACGCCACCACGAACCTGCCATCGGCGAGGGCGGTGATCGTGGGGGCAAACTGCGCGTCTGACACGGTCGTATTCACCAGAAACTCGGTCCCCGAAGCGGAGCCGTCCGCATTGAATGTCTGCGCGCGCACGGCATAGCTGGCGGTATCGCCGCCCGTCTGGCTCAGATCCGTCCAGATGACCACGAACCCGCCATTGGCCAGCGCTGTGATCTCGGGCTCGGACTGCAGGCTCGCAACTGTCGTGTTGACCAGAAACTCTGCCCCAAAGACCGAGCCATTGGCATTGAACACCTGCGCCCTGATCGCCCGGCTCGACGTATCGCCGCCGCTCAGACTGTTGTCCTCCCATGTCACCACGAATTTGCCGTCGGAAAGTGCGGTGATCGCCGGCAAGGACTGGCTGGTTGCCACTGTGGTGTTGACCAGAAATGCAGACCCGACCTTGGCGCCATCGGCGTCAAATATCTGTGCACGAATGGCGCTGCCGGAGGTATCGCCGCCGGTCATGCTGTTGTCGGTCCAGGCAACCACAAACCTGCCGTCGGCAAGTGCAGTGATCGCGGGATCCAGTTGGGCACCCGACAGGGCCGTGTTTACCAGAAATTCGGCGCCATACTTGATCGGTGTGCTCATCAACTTCTCCAACAAGGGACGGTGATTCCCTTGGCAAAACAAGGAAATCCTTCGGGAATTAGCGTGCAGACCCGGCGCGAGTCAATTGGCCTCGCGGGAGCTGACTGCGTCAGGCTACACTGCCAAAGCGGCAGAGTTGCGGCACTGCTCTATGTTGTCCTGTCCAGCTTCATCTTGCCCGTGCCGCACATGAGCTGCGCTTTTTTTCGGTGGTGCCGCCAGAGCCGCCCCCTTGACCCGCGCCGAGCTTTGGCGCAGACAGTTTCCGCCGGGCAATCCGCCCGGTATTCTCAGGGCGGGGTGCGATTCCCCACCGGCGGTATAGCCCGCGAGCGCCTCGGCGAAACCCCGGTTTCGCCTTGGGTCAGCAGATCCGGTGTAACTCCGGGGCCGACGGTATAGTCCGGATGAAAGAGAATGCAGGCAACCTGCCCCGGAACGGGCGGGTCGCTGGGCATATCCCCCTGATTTATGTGGTCGTGAAAGGATAACACATGAATCAGTCCAACGTCTTCAAGGGCGCCGCCTACATGGTGCTGGCCGGCATCTGCTTTGCCACAGTCAATGCCATCACCTATGTCATCACCTCCAACCCCGAATGGGGCGGGCTGGGCTTCAAGCCGCAGTCCGACACCTTCTGGCAATATGCCATCGCGCTGGTCTTCTCGATGCCCTTCGTTCTGCGACAGGGCCTATCCGGCCTCAAGACCAAACGACCCGTCCTGCACATCGTCCGCGTCATCCTGTCCGCATTGGGCGTTCTGGCCTTCGTGACGGCCGTGAAACACATCCCGGAAATCTGGCAAGTCATCGCCCTGGTGATGACGGCCCCGATCTTCGTTCTCATCGGAGCGGCGCTTTTTCTTGGGGAGTCCGTTACTCCGCCGCGCTGGATTGCCGCCGCGATCGGCCTTTTGGGCGCAACCATCGTCTCGGGGATCTGGACGACGGGCGTCACCTCGGCGATGATCTACCCCCTCGCCGCCGCCCTCCTGTGGGGCGCGTCTTCGCTTTTGACCAAGGTGCTGACCCGCACCGAAAGCGCCCCCACCGTGACGCTCTGGCTCTTGGTGCTGCTGACGCCCATCAATTTCGGCCTGACCGTCCAGGCGGGCTTCGAGTGGCCGACGATGCAGATCCTGGGTTGGCTGGTCGTGGGCGGACTCATCATGATGGCGGCGCAGTACCTCTTGACCTGGTCTTATGCCGCCGCCGATGCCGCTTTCGTGCAACCCTTCGACGATCTGAAGTTGATCAGCAACATCCTGATCTACGGCCTCTTCTTCGGCTACTGGCCCGAGGGCAACATCTGGGCCGGCGTCGCAATGATCCTGTGCGGCTCGCTCTACCTTCTGTGGTCGGGCCGCACGATCCAGAGCCAGACCGTCCCTGCCTAAAGACTGGACATTCATGCGCCAAGGCATCAGCCTTGGCGCATGAAGCATCGCTCCCCCCGCTTGGCCGCCCGCGCCTTGATCCTCCATGAGGATCGGCTCCTTCTGGTCAACGCCTACCCTGCCGGGCGGTCCGACCTGTGGTGCGCACCCGGCGGCGGCGTTGAGGTCGGCACCTCGCTTCATGACAACCTGATGCGCGAAGTGCATGAGGAGACCGGCTTGACCATCACCGTCGGCCCGCCCGCTCTGGTGAACGAGTTTCACGATCCCGCAACCGGCTTTCATCAGGTCGACCTGTTCTTCCGCTGCGCCATCACGTCCGGCTCGCTTGACATCGCGTGGAAGGACCCGGCCCGTGTGGTGACCGAACGGCGGTTCTTTTCGCGCGCCGAACTGGCCCTTGGCCGCATCCGCTTCAAACCCGACAGTCTGCCTGACGCCGCATGGGATGGCGGGATGATCTATGACCCGTTGGAGCGGCTGATCAGATGAGCCGCGCCTTCGTCAAGGAAGGTGACGGCACGCTGGACCCCCTGCCCGATCTGCCCGTCTCGACCCATGCGAACTATGTCACCCCGCGCGGGCTGGCTGCGCTGCAACTGCGCCTCGCTGCCCGTCAAGCCGATCTGGCCGCGCTGAAATCGCGCCCGGACCGCCTGGACAGGCTGCCCGAAGCCGCCGCCGAACGCGACATCCGCTATCTTGAGGCGCGCTTGCGCTCGGCCATTCCCAGCGATCCGGCGGCACTGCCCCTGACGGAAGTTGCCTTCGGCCTTTGCGTGACAGTCAGCGACACGTCCGGCACCATCTCCCGGTATGAAATCACCGGCGAGGATGAGGCCGACCCCGCTCTTGGACGCATCGCCCCACACTCCCCGCTTGCCCGGGCTCTGCTGGGCGCTCGGGTGGGCGATATCGTCGCATGGCGCAAACCCTCCGGCACGGTCGAGTTGGAGATCTGGACGATAAGCCATGCAGGTCCGCCGCCTTGACCCGCAAGCCGACCGCGCCATGGTCGATGCCTTTTTCGCGGCTTCGGCCGACTATGTGCGCCTTGAACGCGACGCCGACCCCGGGCCCGAGGTCACCGAGGAATTCTTTACTGAAGCACCGCCGGGCTGCGACCCGGCACAAAGTCTGCGCCTTGGCCTTTTCGATCCCGGCCTCATCGGCATCGCCGAAATGGCCTTCGGCTATCCCACCGCCCTCGACGCTTTCATCGGCCTGATGATGATCGCCCCAGCCGCCCGAGGCAAAGGGGCGGGCCGCAGGCTGCTGCGTCATCTGGAACAGGCAGCGCGGGCGCGCGGCAAGCAATCGCTGTTCGTCGGTGTCCTCTGCGCCAATCCGCGCGGTCGCGCATTTTGGGAACGCGAAGGCTTCAGTCTGGCGCTGGCCAACCGCCCGGTCACGCTGGGGGCCAAGACCCAACTGGCGCACCGTATGGGCAAATCCCTCTAACGCGGTGGCGACAGCGCCAATCCGACACCGCCGAGCACCAGGATAGTCGCCAGCCAGAAGCCCGGTCCCGGCACCTCTCCGATCAGCACAAACCCGGCGGATGCCGCGATGAGCGGCACCGACAACTGCACCACCCCGGCGCGTCCGGCCCCAAGCTCCGGCAATAGCCGATACCACAGCGCATAGCCCAAGCCCGACGTGACCGCGCCAGAGGTCACCGCCAGAGCCAGCCCGGCCGCACTCCAATCCCCCGGCCACAGGACCAGCGCGATCAGGCCAAACGGCAGCGCCAACAGAAAGTTCCAGGCCGTGCCGGCCAAGGCGTCGTTCTGCTTGCGTCCGGCCAGCGAATACACACCCCAGCCCACGCCTGCGGCGGCCATGGCAAACTGTGGAGCCAGCGCGCCACCTTTGGGGGCCAGCAACACGACCAACCCCACCAATGACAGTGCTGCACCACCCAAGCGGCGCGCCGGCAAAGGCTCTCCGCTGGCCAAGGCGCCGGCGAACATCGTGATCTGCACGGCGCCGAAAAGGATCAACGCCCCCGTTCCGGCATCCAGCACCAGATAGGCCGCCGAAAAGCCGAAAAGATAGACAAGCAACCCCGCAACCCCCGGCGCCCGTCCGCGCCACCCCGGCCACACCCTGCCGCGCCACGCCAAAAGCAGCGCCAGCATCCCGGCGCCCGCCGCCAGTCGCACCACCGCAAACACCACCGGATCGATCCGCCCCGCCCCCACCGCCATCCGGTTCAGCACGGAGTTGGCGGCAAACGCCAGCATGGCAAGGCAGGTCAGACCCAAGAGCCGCATCGAACCACCCCCTTTTTCGCCCACGGCATCAGCCAACCCGTCAGCTTCCCTGACCATTCAACGGCGCGGTGGCGCGGTCGAATTCCGGATCACCAGCGTAACCGGCAGGACCACCTGCCGCGCCGGTCCGCCCGCAAAGATGATCCTCGCGGCAACCCGGCCTTTTTCGATGCTGGGCTGGGCCACCGTGGTCAGCGGCGGATCGGCGAGGGCAAGCTGGGGCGGATCGTCGAACCCCACCACCGACAGATCTCGTGGCACCGCGATGTTGCGGCGTCTGGCTTCGGCCAGCACCGCAAGGTCCTGGGTGTCACCCAGGGCGATCACCGCCGTCGCTTCGGGGGCGTTGTCAAACAGCAGCGCCGCGCCCGCCAGCGCACCGCCAAAGGTCGCCGTATCGGCTGAACCGCCAAAGACCTCGACGATCGGCACGTCATTGATCGAAAGCCCGATGGTGGCAAGAACCTCGGCGACGCCGCACAGCCGCTCCCAGTCACTGGGATAGCCGACATCCAGCCGGGGCCCTTCGCCGCCCGGTCGGTGCAAGATCGGCGGACTGCCGCTTTGGCGCAGGACCGTCAGGATGGCAAAGCGGCGGTGACCGAGGTCGACAAGATGTTGTGCCGCCTGCCGCGCGCCGTCGCGGTCATCAATCCTGACCGAGTTGATCAGCGGCCCGCCATCGGCGTCCATCACCACGAACGGCAGCTTTTGGCGGCGAGCCGGCTCAATCAGCTCGACCTCATCCAGGCTGTTGAGGATGAAGCCATCGACCAGGGCGTTGCGGATACTTTTGGCTTTCTTGCCGCCAACCCCCGACACCATGTGCATTGCAGCCCCGTGCTCTTCGCAAACCTCGGCCACGCCGGTGAGGAAATCGCGCATATACGGATGGGTGAAGGCGATGCCGATCCCGAAAGCGCCGGGCGGCACGATGCCGATCGCATTAGCCTTGCCGCCGCTGAGCAGGCGGCCCTTCGGGTCGGCGCCGCTATAGCCCAGCCGGCGTGCGGCGTCCTCGACCCGCTGGCGCAGGTCCGGGCGCACCCGGTCCGGCCAGTTGAAGACATTCGACACCGTCGCCTTGGAAACCCCCGCAGCCGCCGCCACGTCGGACAGTTTTGCCATCTGGTTCCTTTGCTCTTGAACCGGTTCAAACTTCGCTTGACTTTCGGAAATACAGGCGTATTTTGCCTCTTGAACCGGTTCAAAACTGCTATGGACCGGTTCAATCCAAGAATACACAATATCCACAGAGGTTCAATCCATCAGGAGGTCAAGATGCTAAGAATCGCTGCCGCCGTGGTTTTCTTCCAGGTCTCGGCTACTATCGCCCAGGCCGATGTCGATCTTGTCAAGGTACCGGTCCCCTGTGGCCCAACCGCAGAGATGTACGGTCTCTTGCAGCGGAACATGCCCGAGATGTCGAATATTGGCGCGGGCAGCGATCAGCGCGGCCAGGATGTTGCGGTCTTGTTTGTCGGTCCCGAACACTGGGCGCTGATCGCTACGGTGTCGGCAGACCAGATTTGCGTCGTGGCCTCCGGGCGCACCTGGACCACCACGCAGGCAGCCCCGGTCGCGCAGTACTGACACGACGATCAAGGCACCGCGATTTTACCAAAAAAAAGGGGCCCCGTCACCGGAGCCCCTCAATTCAAACGGTAGAAAGGCTTACATCATGCCGTCCATGCCGCCCATGCCGCCCATGCCGCCGCCGCCACCGCCTGCGGCTTTCGGCTCGGGCCGATCGGCGATCATGGCTTCGGTGGTGATCAGCAGGCCCGCAACCGAGGCTGCGTCTTCCAGCGCGATCCGCACCACCTTGGCCGGGTCAATGACGCCAAACTTGAACATGTCGCCATATTCTTCGGTCTGCGCGTTGAAGCCAAAGGTCTTGTCCTTGGACTCGCGGATCTTGCCAGCAACGACAGCGCCGTCAACGCCGGCGTTCTGCGCGATCTGACGGAGCGGGGCTTCCAGCGCGCGACGGACGATGCCGATGCCGGCATCCTGATCCGAGTTTGCACCCTTCAGCCCGTCCAGCGCATGCGCCGCCTGCATCAGCGCGACGCCACCGCCGACAACAATGCCTTCCTGCACAGCTGCGCGGGTCGCATTCAAAGCGTCGTCAACGCGGTCCTTGCGTTCCTTGACTTCGATCTCGGTCATGCCGCCAACCTTGATCACCGCAACACCGCCTGCCAGTTTGGCGACGCGCTCTTGCAGCTTTTCCTTGTCGTAGTCGCTGGTGGTGTCCTCGATCTGCTGACGGATCTGGGCGACGCGGGCCTCGATTTCAGCCTTGACGCCATGGCCATCAATGATGGTGGTGGTGTCTTTGGTGATCGAGACTTTCTTGGCTTTGCCCAGCATGTCGAGCGTGACCGATTCCAGCTTCATGCCCAGATCGTCGCTGATCACCTGACCACCGGTCAGAACCGCGATGTCCTGCAGCATCGCCTTGCGACGATCGCCAAAGCCCGGTGCCTTGACGGCAGCAATCTTGAGCCCGCCGCGCAGTTTGTTGACGACCAGCGTGGCCAAAGCCTCGCCTTCAACATCTTCCGAGATGATCAGAAGCGGCTTTTGCGACTGGATCACGGCTTCCAGCAACGGAACCATCGGCTGCAGCGAGCCGAGTTTCTTTTCGTGCAGCAGGATCAGCACGTCTTCCAGATCGGCCACCATCTTGTCGGCATTGGTGACGAAATAGGGCGACAGATAGCCGCGGTCGAATTGCATGCCTTCGACGACTTCGGTTTCGGTTTCCAGACCCTTGTTTTCTTCAACAGTGATCACGCCTTCGTTGCCGACCTTTTGCATCGCGTCCGCGATTTGACGTCCGATCTCAGCTTCGCCGTTGGCAGAAATGGTGCCAACTTGAGCGACTTCGGCGCTGTCCTTGACGGGACGTGCCGCTGCCTTGATCGCCGCGACGACCTTGAGGGTCGCCATGTCGATGCCACGCTTCAGGTCCATCGGGTTCATCCCGGCGGCAACCGACTTCATGCCGTCCTTGACGATGGCCTG
The DNA here is from genome assembly GCA_031361245.1 of Rhodobacterales bacterium. Lineage (GTDB taxonomy): Bacteria > Pseudomonadota > Alphaproteobacteria > Rhodobacterales > Rhodobacteraceae > Stagnihabitans. The sequence goes on along the minus strand of JANMCI010000354.1, from coordinate 1,318 downwards.
GGCCAAAACCGTCGCGGTGGTGGTGCCGTCGCCGGCCTCGTCATTGGTGCGGGAAGCAACTTCCTTTACCATCTGAGCGCCCATGTTCTCGAACTTGTCGGAAAGTTCGATTTCCTTGGCAACCGTCACACCGTCCTTGGTGATGCGCGGTGCGCCAAACGACTTGTCGAGAATGACGTTGCGGCCTTTCGGGCCCAAAGTCACCTTGACCGCGTCGGCAAGGATGTTGACGCCGCGCAACAAACGGTCGCGGGCATCGCTTTCAAATCTTACGTCTTTAGCAGCCATTGGCTTAGCTCCTTGAATGCGTTTACGGGGTCGACAGACTCAGGCGAACACGCCGAGAATGTCGCTTTCCTTCATGATCAGCAGGTCTTCGCCGTCCAGCTTGATCTCGGTGCCGGACCATTTGCCGAACAGGATCTTGTCGCCAGCCTTGACGGACGGCGCGATCAGCTCGCCCGAATCCTTGCGGGCACCCGGACCGGCGGAAATGACCTGGCCTTCTGCGGGCTTTTCCTTGGCGGTGTCGGGGATGATCAGCCCGCCCTTGGTCTTGTCTTCGCCTTCAATGCGACGGACCAGAACGCGGTCATGCAGCGGTGAGAATTTCATCTGGTAACGCTCCCTTGGGTTTCCAGGTTGGATTGAATTAGCACTCACATCAGGCGAGTGCTAACGACGCTCAATTAGGCTCTGCGGGTCCGTGAGTCAACCACCGCGAACACGAAAAATGCCGCTTCGGCGGAGCGTTGCGATCGGGTCCGCCCCAACATCCGAAACGGCGCTGCCTGTGTCCCCTTTTTAAGCCGGCCCCGCGTCTGTCCCGAAAAATTGACACGCTCGATGGCCTGTGCAAGCTAGGACAAAACAGGAACTTCACATGGTCCATGTCGTCCTTTTCCACTCGATCCTTGGCCTGCGGCCGATTGAACACGACATCGCGGCACAGCTCGAAAAGCATGGCCACACGGTCAGCCTTCCCGATCTGTTCGCCGGTCGGAAAACCGATGATTACGACGCGGCCTTCTCAATGCGCAAAGAGGTCGGCACTGCGGCCATCATGGCTGCGGCCAAGGCGGCCGTTGACAGCGCCCCGGACACCGCCGTGCTGGCCGGTGTTTCCTTCGGCGCCAATCTTATCGGCGAATTCTGGGATGACCGGCCCCGGATGGCGGGCGCGCTGGTCTTTGCCGGCGCCGCGCCATGGATGACCCCACGCCGCCCCGGCTTTCGGATGTCGGTCCATATCGCCCGGCCCGACCCCTTTGATGATGAAGCCTATTTCGAGGAATGGGCAGCGGAGGCAAATGGCGTC
>JANMCI010000306.1:0-12824 GCA_031361245.1 Rhodobacterales bacterium | reverse complement strand
AGCCGTGCCATCGCACGGTCCCGGATGTCCATAGATAGGGGTTTTGTCATGGAAGCTGGCCTCCAGACCCAGCTTCCATGTTGAATCAGAAATTACCACCAGTGGGAATCCCCAGATTCACCCAATGGTCATCCCGCTCTGGAGCATGATCGCATCAACTCCGTGAAGCAGCGTGCGGGTGCCGTTGTGGAAGGTGCGGCGGGCGACAGCCCTGTCCGCGCGTCGCAATGTCCTACTCAGCAATATATTCCTGAGCCATCACCTCTTTGAATTTCTCAAAGAACGCTTCGGCCAGTTTGCGGGCGGTGCCCAAGATCAACCGGCTGCCCAACTGCGCGATCTTGCCGCCAACATCGGCACTGGCCTCATAGCGCAGCAGGGTTTCCTGCCCGCGGTCCTCAAGAACCACGCGGGCACCGCCCTTGGCAAAGCCCGCAACGCCACCCGATCCCTCGCCACGCAGCGAAAAACCACATGGCGCATCGGTGGTATCCAGTGTGACCTTGCCGCCAAAGCGCGCTTTGACCGGGCCGATCTTCAGAACGACCTTGGCCTCAAGATCCGTGTCCGAATGGCGGATCAGCTCTTCACATCCGGGGATGCATTGCTGCAGGATCGCCGGGTCGTTCAGGGCCGCGTAGACACGATCACGAGGCGCCGAGATCAGGATTTCGTCAGTCAGTTCCATGGCCATTTGGGTGTCCTTAGCAGCAGGGGAATTTGATGGAAGCCAGCAGGGCGGCCCGGTCGACAGGCTGTACCGAGCGGTCGGGCGGACAAGTGCAGCAAAGGAATTTCATGTCACATTCCTCCGGTTGTGCGTTGGCCAAGCCTGCGATGCCGTATCATCGCAGCAAGGATGGAAAGAGCAATTTCGTCCGGCGTGATGGCACCCAGATCAAGCCCGGCAGGCGCTTGAATGGCATCAAGCCGATCCTGGGAGGCGCTTGACTGCAAGGCGGTGCGCAGCGACGCCATCTTGCGACGGCTGCCCACAAAGGCCGCAAACCCGGCATCAGAGGCCAGCACGCCGCGCAGCGCTGCTTCGTCGCCCTTGCCTTGGGTCGCCACCACCACATAGTGGCTGTCGGCCGTGATCTTGGGAAGGTCATAGCCTTCGATCCTGCGCAGGTCCGCCGGATAGGCGACATGCTCTGCAACCGGCGAACACCCCGTAACGGCAAAACCGAAGCGCGGGGCGATATCCAGAAGGGCCAGTGCGACGGGGCTGGTGCCGCAGACGGTCAGAGCGGGCTGCGGCAGTATGGGCTCAACAAAGATATCCATCGTGCCTTGGCTTGGGCACATGTTGCGGGCGAATTTCACCCCATCCTTCGTCTCGCCTGCCGCCACGCCGCGTTCGTTCAGCACATCTTCGGGGCTAACCGAGACTAGGCGGGGCTGGCCATCGGCCAAGGCCTCGCGCGCGGCTTTCAGTACCGCACCCCGGGCGCAACCGCCGCCGATCCAGCCGTCCGAGATTGATCCGTCGGCCCGGATCACCGCCTTGGCCCCGGCCTTGGCCGCCGTAACCGAAACGGTTCGCACCACCGTCGCCAAGGCGAACGGCTCTCCGGCAGATTTCAGTTCCGCCATGCGGTCCATGATATCGCGTCCGATCATTCCCACGTCGTCCTCCTCATATCCGCGCCAATTCCGGCTCCAGGTCAGCAAGGCTTTGCAGCGTGTTGGCGGCAGCAAACAAATCCAGATGCGGCAAGGCGGCGGCCATCCCGGCGGCAACCGGTTGATAGTCGCGCCAGCCCTTCAGCGGGTTCAGCCAGATGATCCGGCAGCCGCGCTTTCTCAGCCGCGCCAGTTCCTGCCCGATCAACTGCGGCGGGTCGGTGTCAAACCCGTCCGACAGAATCATCACCAGCGACCGGCCCGACACCAGACGCTTGCCATAGCTTTGGTTAAAGGCCGCAAGGTTGCCGCCGATCCGCGTGCCGCCGCCAAAGCCCTTCGCCAGCAGCGACAGCCGGTTGACGGCGCGCAAGGAGTCCTGGTCGCGCAGCGCCTCGGTGATGCGCACAAGGCGGGTGTGAAAGAGATAAGCGTCGGTGGAGGCATCCGCGGTCATCAGGCCTTTGACAAAGGCCAGATACACCGGCGCATAGACCGTCATCGAGCCTGACACATCCAGCATCACCACCAGCCGCGCGGGGCGTTCGGGCCGGGCGCGGTGAAACAGCCGGATCGGCTCGCCCCCGGTCGAGAGGCTGGCGCGCAGGATGCGGCGCATGTCCAGCCTTTCGCCCCGGCGGTCGGCCTTGTGACGGCGCGAGCGGCGGTCGCGGATGGCTCGGGCAAGGCGGGCGGCAACGGTCTCGGCCTCGGCCCGGTCGGCTGGGTCCAGAACATGGCGCAGATCGACCGACATCAGGTTGGTGATGCGCGACCCGACCCGCTTGCCCTCGCCCGACTGGTCCGCCTCGCCCGCCGTATCGCTGTCAGGCCGGTCGGCCTGTCCGACCCCGGTCGCTGCGCCCTGATCCGTGGCCAGAACACCCTTGGCACCGCTGCCCGATTTGCTCTGGACTTGGCCTGCGCGTTCGCGGCCGGGATTGTGCCAATAGGCCAGAAACAGGTCGTCAAACCGGGCGAAATCATCGGGCGAGCCGGTCAACACGGCCTTCATCGCCAGCCGCGCCTCTGTCGTATCGGTCGCCTCGACGGCGGCCAGGGCAGCCAGAGCCACGCCGGTTTCCTCGACCCCGACCTTCAGCCCGTTCAGCCGCAGATGCGCCATGAACCCGGCCATCCGGTCGGCGGGGCCCGTCGCGCGTAGGGGAAAGCGGGACACGGGTTTGAAGACGCGGGTCATCACGCGGCCTTTCCGGCCAACCGTTGGGCGATTTCCGTCGGGATCGCCGCCCGGTCACCTTGCGTCTTTAACAGCGTCACAAGGCTTGCCTGCAACGCCACCGGATCCTGCGTCAGATCATTGATCCCAAGCCCGGCCAAAGCCGCCGCAAAATCCAGCGCCTCGGCCACGCCCGGCGTCTTTTCCAGCTCTTCCTTGCGCAGCGCCTGAACAAAGGCCACGATCTGCCCGATCAACTGCGCCTCCAGACGTGGATGGTGGTGGCGCAGGATCGCAATCTCGGTCGCGCGGTCGGGGTAATCGACATAGGTGTAGATACATCGCCGCCTGAGCGCGTCCGACAGGTCCCGCGTGCCGTTCGAGGTCAGAATGACAATGGGTTTCGTCGTGGCCTTGATCGTGCCCAGTTCCGGGATCGAAATCTGGTATTCCGACAGAATCTCTAGTAGATAGGCCTCGAACTCCTCATCCGCGCGGTCAATCTCGTCGATCAGCAGCACGGGGCGCACCGGTTGGCGGATCGCCTCCAGCAAGGGGCGCACCAACAGGAAACGTTCCGAAAAGATGCGCTCTTCAACACTGCCCGCCTCACCGGTTTGGGCAGTGGCCCGAATGGCCAGAAGTTGGCGTTGATAGTTCCAGTCGTAAATGGCGTGGCCCGCGTCAAGACCCTCGTAGCACTGCAACCGGATCAGCTTGGTATTGCGCAACGTCGCCAGCGTGCGGGCGATCTGGGTCTTGCCGACGCCCGCCGCCCCCTCCAGCAGCAAGGGCCGCTCCAGCATCAGCGCCAGATGCAACGCCATGGCCAGATCGTCGCCGGCCACATAGCCCGTCGTTGCAAGATCGCTTTGAAGGCCGCGCCAGTCTGACATGTAACACTCCCGAAAGGGCCCCTCCCCATTCCTGGGGAGGGGCAAGGTTCAACCGTGCAGACCCAGCTGCTCGGCGATACGCCAAATCCTCCAGTGGTCGTGGGGCATATGGCTTTGGGTCAGACCGAACGGGCGGAAGGCATCGTGGACCGCGTTCGAAAAGGCGGGAACCCCGCCGACATTGGGGCTTTCGCCGACACCCTTGGCCCCGATCGGATGGTGGGGTGAGGGGGTGACCGTGTGGTCGGTGGTATAGTGCGGCGTCTCCCACGCGGTGGGGATGAAAAAGTCCATCAGCGTCGCAGTCTTGTGGTTGCCCATCTCGTCATAAGCAATCTCCTGCCCCATCGCGATGGCGAAGGCTTCCGTCGCCCCACCGTGAACCTGCCCCTCGATGATCATAGGGTTGATCCGCGTCCCGCAATCATCCAGCGCATAAAAGCTGCGGATGTCCGTCACACCGGTATCAGCATCGATGTCCATCACGCAGATATAGGCCCCGAACGGATAGGTCATGTTCGGTGGGTCATAATAGCTGACCGCCTCCAGGCCCGGCTCCAGCCCCGGAATGGCCTGATGGTACGAGGCATAGGCGATTTCCTTCATGGTCTTGAACCGCTCGGGCACGCCTTTGACCACGAACCGGTCCACGTCCCATTCCAGATCGTTGTCATGCACCTCCAGCAGATAGGCCGCGATCATCTGTGCCTTGGCGCGGATTTTCCGCCCCGCCAGAGCGGTTGCCGCGCCCGCAACCGGAGTGGACCGCGAACCGTAAGTGCCAAGGCCGTAGGGCGCGGTGTCGGTGTCGCCCTCCTCGATCACGATCTGGTCGGCGGGAATGCCGATCTCGGTCGCAAGTATCTGGGCAAAGGTGGTGGCGTGGCCCTGACCCTGGCTGATCGTGCCAAGGCGCGCCAAGGCCGAGCCTGTCGGATGGATGCGGATCTCGCAGCTGTCAAACATGCCCATGCCAAGGATGTCGCAGTTCTTGATCGGCCCGGCCCCCACTATCTCGGTAAAGAACGACAGGCCGATCCCCATCAGGCTGCGCGTTTTGCCCGCCTTGAAATCGGCCACGCGCTGGGTCTGTTCGGCGCGCAGGGCGTCATAGTTCACCGCCTTCAACGCCTTGTCCCAGGCGGTGTGGTAATCACCCGAGTCGTATTCCCAACCCAGCGCCGACTGGTAGGGGAACTGCTCTTTGCGGATAAAGTTGATCCGGCGCAGCTCGGCCGCATCCATGTTCAGCTTGATCGCCAGAACCTCGATCATGCGTTCAATGAAATAGGCGGCCTCGGTCACGCGGAACGAGCAGCGATATGCAACCCCACCCGGCGCCTTGTTGGTATAGACGCCGTCCACACCCAGCCATGCCACCGGAATGTCATAGGACCCGGTGCAGATGTTGAAGAAACCTGCCGGGAACTTGGTCGGGTCGGCACAGGCGTCAAACGCCCCGTGGTCGGCGGTGACATGACACCAGAGACCCGTAATCTTGCCCTCTTTGGTGGCCGCGATCTTGCCGTCCATCCAGTAGTCGCGGGCAAAGGCTGTGGCCATCAGGTTGTTCATCCGGCTTTCGATCCACTTCACCGGGCGGCCGGTGACGATCGAGGCGACGATCGAACAGATATAGCCCGGATAGACCCCGACCTTGTTGCCAAATCCGCCGCCAATATCCGGGGATACGATGCGGATGTTGCTTTCCGAAATGCCTGACAGCAGCGAGGCCACGGTGCGCACGACGTGCGGCGCCTGAAAGGTCCCCCAGACCGTCAGCTTGCCGTTGATCTTGTCCATCGAGGCGACACAGCCGCAGGTTTCCAGCGGGCTCGGGTGAGTACGGTGGTAATAGACCATCTCTTCGGCCACCACATCGGCACCCGCGACCACAGCCTCGACCGCCGGTTTGTCGCCCAGTTCCCAGCGGAAGATGTGGTTGTGGTGGATCCGCTCGCCATGGGCACCCTTGGTCTGACCAGCAAGGTCCTCGCGCAGCACCGGGGCGCTCGGCTCCATCGCCTTGAAGGGGTCAACGACGACCGGCAACTCTTCATATTCGACGACAACCAGTTCCAGCGCGTCGGCCAGGGCATACTTGTCCTCGGCCACGACAAAGGCGATCTCCTGACCCTGAAACAGCACTTTGCCATCCGCCAAGACCATCTGCTTGTCGCCCGCCAGCGTCGGCATCCAGTGCAGCCCCAAGGGCGCCAGATCCTGCGCCAGCAACACCGCGATCACACCGGGAACGGCCTTTGCCGCCGTGCTGTCAACCGATTTGATCCGGGCATGGGCATACTGGCTGCGGACGAAATCGCCGTAAACCATGCCGGCCATCTTGATGTCGTCGACGTAGTTGCCCTTGCCTTGGGTAAAGCGCGCATCCTCGACACGCTTGCGCGAGGACCCAAGGCCCTTGAGCCCGGCAACCCGTTCGTCATGGGTGGGGGTCTGGTCGTTCATTGCGCGGCCTCCTTGGCGGAATTGAGTTCACTTGCGGCGGCAAGGATTGCCTTGACGATGTTCTGATAGCCGGTGCAGCGGCACAGATTGCCCGCCATGCCAAAGCGGACGTCTTCCTCGGTCGGTGTCGGGTTTTCCTGCAGCAGACGCCAGGCGCGGGTGATCATGCCCGGCGTGCAGAAGCCGCATTGCAGCCCGTGATGCTCGCGGAAGCTGTTTTGCAGAACATGCATGCCGTCCGGACCGGCGATGCCTTCAATCGTGGTGATCGTGGCCCCGTTGGCTTGCGCCGCAAAGACCGTGCAGGATTTCACCGACTTGCCGTTCAGATCGACCGTGCAGGCCCCGCAATGGCTGGTCTCGCAACCGATATGCGGACCCGTCAGGCCCAGCCTTTCGCGCAGCACATGGATCAACAGCTCTCGCGGTTCAGCCAGCGTTTCCATCTTCTTGCCGTTGACGGTCAGTTCGATATGCATCTTTTTCATGGTTTTCCTCCCCACAGGGCTTTGGGCGGGCTTCAGGCGCGAGACCAGGCGCGGGCGATGGCCCGACCCAGAACCACAGCCGCGACATGTCTTTTAAACGCGACCGGGCCGCGGTTGTCGTCGCCCGGATTGATGTCTTTCAGCATGGCGTCTACGGCAGCCTTCACGGCCTGCGGACCGCAGGCTGATCCGACAAGAGCCGCTCCTGCACCTGCGCTCCACACCGGAACATCGGACAGGTTGGTCATGGCAACCGACGCCGCCGAAACCGTTCCGCCCGCCGCCGTGATCTGCACGGCCGCGGCGGCAGTGGCATAGTCACCGATCTTGCGCTTTTGCTTCTCATACGCGTAGCCGCCCTTGGGTCGGTCCAGGTTGATTGCCACCAGAATCTCGTCGTCATTGCGCGAGGTGAAATAGGCGCTTTGGTAAAAGTCGCGGGCCTTGACCTCGCGGCTGCCTTTCGGGCCGGTCAGGGTATAGCTGGCGTCCAGACATTGCATGAGCCCGGGCATGTCGTTGCCCGGATCGCCATTGGCGACGTTGCCGCCGATCGTGCCCATGTTGCGCACTTGCGGGTCGGCAATCTGCAAAGCCGCTTCGTGAAGGATCGGCGCCGCTTTGGCGAGTTCCGCACTTGCCAGCAGCTCGGCCTGCGTCGTCATCGCGCCGATGCGGATGCGGTCGCCTACGGTGATGCCTTTCAGCCCGCCGACATCCTGCAGGTCCACCAGATGAGAGATCTCCGCCATGCGCAGCTTCATCATCGGGATCAGGCTGTGCCCGCCCGCGACGACCCTTGCCTCGCCGTCATGGTCGGCAAGGACCTTCAGAGCCTCTGCCACAGACTTTGGCCGATAATATTCGAAAGCGTTGGTAATCATGCCGTCCTCCCCTTGGTTGGAACCCAACCCGTCTGTTGAGGACCTTAGGAGGATGTCGGCCGCGCAAATCGGGAAGGTCACCAATTAAGGCCTGTATTTCACGAAATGCGTATTTTTTGCACGACTTGCGAAAACGGGTCAGAAGCCAAGCGCCTCTTGCAGGGCTGCCATGCGATTCCGGCTTACCGGGACACGCTCCAGCCCTTGGGCACCCACCATGACGCAGTAGCCGTGATCCTTGGACCGCTCGTAAGCCGAGACCAGGGCAAGGTTGACGATCCAGCTGCGATGCACTCGCATGAAGCCTGCACCGGGCGTCAGGCGGTCATCTGCGGTTGACACCGACCAAGGGCAAAAGACCGGTCCGTGGTCAAGGTATGCCGTGGTGTAATGTCCCTCGGCATGCAGGGCGTAGACCGATCCGATTGGCACCAGATTCGTTCGCCCGTCGCGTTCGTAAGGCAGCCTGAGCGCCGGTTCCGCTCCCCGCGCGACCGGACCGGCAAGTGTCTGACTGGGCAGAAGCTCAGCCACCGGCTGCGTCACCACGAGCGGACGAGCGCTTACCGTGCCGACCTCCGGCTCCACCCGAACCTGACCGCTCAGAAAACTCGCCCCGACCAGCATGAACGCGCCGGAAATCACGAACGCCGCCAGCATGACCATGATGGTTATCTGCGAGTTGCCCAATTGCATCGACGAGGTCGCAGCGCTGCCTGAGGTCAGAAAGACTGTCTGCGACATTGCGGTGAAATGGACGACAGTCACCGCCGCGCCAAAGATCAGGGTGGCCCACAGAGTGCCGATCTCCTTTTGCTTGCCGAACGCCATTGCCATTGCGGCCACACCAAAGATGACCGAAAGCCCCCCCGCCAGCACGATCCCACCGGTGGCAAAGACCGGGGTGCAGCCTTGAATTGCGGACATCCCCACATAATGCATTGCGGTAATGCCCACGCCAAGGATCGCCCCTGCCAGAGTGATCATCGCCTTCGACGGTTGCGTGAAATGCACGATCAACAGCGCAAGACAGGCCAGAAGGATGGCGATGAGGGCCGAGGCCACAGTTTCCGAAACATCAAAATAGACCGGGATGCCGAAGCGCATGGCGAGAATTGCCACGAAGTGCATCGACCAGATCCCTCCACCAAGCGCCAGCGAAGACAGCACGATGCGAAGTTGGCGTTGCCCCAATGTCGTGTTGGCGAGGCCGCGCGACAAAGTCAAACCAGTGAACGATGCCATGATCGCGATCAGAAATGACAGCGCCACCAACCAGAGGTTATAGGTATAGATCAGCATGCGCAGAACTATCGCCTGTTCCGATCGCATCGGCAAGCCAGCAGCCACCGCAGCGCAGCCTTCCGATGATCCGGACCACCACCGTGCCACGATGTTTCAATGCCGCCCTGAGGAATTCAATGCGGCCGGGTAATCCTGTTTGTTCGCGGCGGCGTTTTTTTTGAACGCTTCCCCTTCCTGTGCGACAGCTGTCAGGGGCCAGATCCGTTCCACCGAAATCGAACCGCCTGCGGGCGGATCCCACGCAAGACATCCTCCGCGAGGCGAGGCGAAAACTTCACCCGAAGACCGATCTTCACGGCCGGTCGGGTGGTCTCAGGCAAAGTCATGACGTTGCGACAAGCGACCGTTTCTGGGTCCGAAATGGCCAGGGACCCGCGCTGGTCAGATCTCGAGCGGACCTGCCGGCGCTGATCCGCTCGCGACGAGCAGCATCCAGCTGTCAAATGTTCCGCCCAGCTGCGGATGAAACGCCAGTCCGTTTGCAGCAGCCAATGAATCGTCTTGTCTTCGCCGGACCTTCAGGATTTCCCGGCGCCGCAACTTATTTCGCCTGATCTTACCCTTGAGAAGCTCTCTCAAGCTTCCCCCCGCGCAAAGTACCGCCCTCTCAAAACCAAAGCGCGCAAAGCTGACGCCAAGGATGCGGGCCGAAACTGGCGGCAACTCCACCTTTGAGCGGCACTTCCTGATCCTTGGGGCGGCAAAATCAGCCTGATTTCGCCCCCAAACCGGCCAGAAAAATCTAAATACTTCAAAGAGTTGGGTTCTGGCGGAGGGAACGGGACTGCCGTCGAACCTTCTCCGGTGCCTTTGGCCGTCTTCTTAGTATCCCTGGTCTGACCGTTTACTTCGTTGACCCAAGGTATTGGCAAATCGGGATCCGCCACGCGGGGCTTCGGTGCCGGGGCCGTCATTGCCTAGGGCACGGACAGGTCAGGGATTGCTGGTCAGAAAAAACCGGCAATCCCCAGCTTTCGCCTATTTAACCGGGTGGCTGGCCTGATAGGTCGCCCAGTTGGCATCCGCCCTTTGGATGAGATCGGGGATGGTGTCGAATTCGGAGGCCGAGACCGGATCGTAGCTGATGTAGAGTTTGCCGTTGATCACCCGCCAAGCATTGGGGTCGATGTTGGATTGGACGGCGGTTGCGTCACGGGCCATGCCGTCGGCGCAATGTCTGCCGTATTGCGGGGCGTAGGAGATGGGATCGGCCATGAAGGCATCGCGGTTCGCCGCGCTGGCGAAATGCCACTCGGCGCCCAGCCACTGGGCGGTAATGGCCGGATCGCCCAGAGTCGCCTTGCCTACGGTGAAATTGGCCACCGCATCATAGCCTTCGAGCGCGAGGTTGCCGAAGTAATTGGTGTCGATGTCGCCTTCGCGCAGATTCTGCGCCATCGCGCTACCGGCGAGGAGGAGGAGGAGGCTGGCACTTGCACAATCCAACGTGACCGATTTCAAGACGGTGTTTTTCATGATGGTTCCATCGATTGGACTGGCTGGATTTGGCCGCAGTGGCCAGATCGGCGCATTTCTTGAAGACCCAAGGACCGACGATAGCTTCGGGTTGGCAGATGTCGCCATTGGCGACAAGAATTTGGACAACGTCCCAATTCTGCTTCCACCCGCCATTGTGCCGGCCGAATAGCACTTCACATCCACCAGCGCAGGATCGGCCCCTTTGGTCTGGATCAGCGCTTCGACGACCGCGGTGTGGTTCTCTTCGGCGGCGGCATGCAGGGCGGTGATGTGGGCGAAGTTGTCCTGATCGTTGATCGCCGCCCCGGCGGCCAGCAGAAGCTTCAGGATTTCGAGGTCGCCCGAAAAGGTGGCGGCGTGCACGGTTCGGGCCATGACATCGGCACCATGCGACAATAGCACCTGGGCCACCGCATCCTGACCGGCGAGTGCCGCCACAACGATCGGCGTCTGGCCAAGTGCGTCGCGGACATTGACGTCGGTGCCCGAGGCCAGCGCCTGCTCCACACTCGCCGCATCCCCGGCACGGGCCAAGTCGAAGATGGTGGTCGTCGCAGCATCGGCACGGGCCGGTTGCAGCCCTGGCCAGCCGAGCGCCGCCGCAACCACGAGCAAGGCGAGGCTGCGCGGCGACCGCGTTTTCCGTTCTGTTTGCGTCATTTCTCAATCTTGTAGGACCTGTCGATTCAGCGAGACACCTTCTTTAATCTCTATTTGGGAGTGGGAGGGTGAGTTCAATGGCCAACAACCAACAGAAAATCCGGCGCAAGCTGCGCATTCTGGATCACGCTGCGGCGTCGGGCGATGTTAGCAAGACCTGCCGATACTTCGGGATCGGGAGAGCCAGCTTCTATCGATGGCGTCATGCCCTTGCAGATCACGGAGAGGCAGGGCTGGCCAATAAGAGATCGGTTCCGCATTACCATCCGAACCGGACGCCGGAGGCTGTCAACGGCAGAGTAAGAGTGAGCCAAAGGGCAGCGCAAAATGTTGCCACTTTGGAGGTGGCGTAATGTCTGGATATGCATGCGCCAGCATCCGGGCGGCCGCGCTTGTCATATAGCTGGCGGTTGCCCGGATGCTTTGGCCCTTAGGGGGCTAATCTCTTGGGATGTTGGTTTAGGTTTTGGTGTTGGCCTGGCGCGCTTTACTCTGTCCGAGGCGATAGCTTTCTCCGTTCATCTCAAGGATGTTGACGTGATGGGTCAATCGGTCGAGGAGCGCACCGGTCAGGCGTTCGGACCCAAAGGTTTCGGTCCACTCGTCGAATGGCAGGTTGCTGGTGATCAACGTTGCACCCCGCTCATAGCGCTGAGAGATCAGCTCGAACAAAAGCTCGGCGCCGGTTTTGCTGAGCGGCACGAAGCCCAACTCATCAATAATCAGAAGCTTGTAGCCAACCATTTGTTTTTGAAGCCGCAGGAGCCTGCGTTCATCTCTGGCCTCCGTCAGTTCATGGACGAGTGCCGCGGCGGTGACAAAGCCGACCGACAGGCCTTTCTGGCATGCTGACAGGCCAAGACCGAGGGCAATATGGGTTTTGCCTGTTCCACTTGGACCAAGCGCGATGACATTCTCGCGCCGTTCCACCCATTCGCAGCGCGCCAGTTCGAGAACTTGCATCTTGTTCAGGGCCGGGATCGCCTTGAAGTCAAAGCTGTCCAGGCTTTTGACGGCTGGGAATTTGGCGGCCGTGATCCTGCGCTCGATCCTACGGCGTTCCCGGTCGATCATCTCCAACTCGATCAGACGCGCCAGGAACTGGATGTGGTCCAGCCCCTCGGCCGCGGCCTGTTTGGCCAGTTTGCCATATTCCCGCAGAACGGTTGGCAGCCGCAGGGATTTGAGGCGGTGGTTCAGCAGGATTTGCGGCGCTCCGGTCATGCTGCCTGCCCCCGCATCAGGGACATGTAGCTGGCCGCAGATGTCGTGCCGACGTTGGCTTTTGGCAGATAGGGATAGACATCCGGATCCAGCTTGGGTGGCCGCTGCTCGACTTGGCAAAGCACAAGGTGTTTGACGGCATCAAAGCCAATTGCGCCCATGCGCAGCGCGTTTTTGATGGCGACGTGCAGGTCCCCCATCTCGAAGGTCTCCAAGAGCCGCAAGACCTGTACATACTCACGCCGCCCCGCCTTGATCATTCGGGCTTCCATCAAGCGGCGCAGGGTTGCGAACTCTTCCGGCAAATTCCATCCGGCCAAGGGGGCTGCCTGATCAAGGGCACCCGCCTTCTGCTCCAGCAGGGGCAAGTAGTGGATCGGGTCAAAGACCATGTCTTCGCGATCCCAGCACCGCGGGTGGCGGGCAATCACATCGCCACCGCAGCCTATGACGACCCGATCAACATAGCCGCGAAGCCAGACATCGCGGTGGCCATAGGCAACCGGCACCGAGTAATCGTTGGTCTTGTAGCGCACCAGAGACTGCGAGTTCACCTGGCCGGTGGCCTGATCGCAGGCGTCAAACGGCGACGCCGGCAGATCCATCATCGCCT